>NZ_PNDF01000130.1:0-581 GCF_005887195.1 Pseudoalteromonas sp. S1650
CATAGTAAACTGCTGAGCAAACCCTTTTTGTAAAGCAATGCGAAGCGAGTCAAAATCTAGGACAGCATCAATTTGCGTTTGATCTATTACTTTCATCCTACCCCTCCAATTCGAACGGCTTAGGGGCCTGGGTTAATACTTCATAACCATTTTGAGTTATTAAAATATCGTCTTCTATTCGCACACCACCAAAATTCGGAATGTAAATACCAGGTTCAATCGTGATCACATTACCTGCCTCTAAAACATGACGGCAATTTTTATTAATAAAGGGCAACTCATGTAAAAACAAGCCAACTCCATGGCCCAACCCTTGCCCTGCCCATTTACCAAAACCAGAGTCATCGAGTACTTGCTGTGAGATGTTTTGTAAGTCTAGACAGTCAACACCTGCTTTGAGTAGGTTGATCGCTGCTTGCTGAGCATTGCTTACGCTTTGATAGATTGCTGATTGTTTCTTTGAAGCTTTACCAAGTACATAACTGCGAGTCATATCAGAACGGTAACCATTCACCACTGCGCCAAAATCAAGAGTAATAAAATCACCTTTAGATAGAGTTCGTTCACTCGGGCTGCCATGA
>NZ_PNDF01000131.1:0-599 GCF_005887195.1 Pseudoalteromonas sp. S1650
CATAGTAAACTGCTGAGCAAATCCTTTTTGTAAAGCAATGCGAAGCGAGTCAAAATCTAGGACAGCATCAATTTGCGTTTGATCTATGATTTGCATTTCATCTACTGCTTTCATGCTAGAACTCCAATTCGAACGGTTTAGGGGCATGGGTTAATATTTCATAGCCGTTTTGAGTTATTAAAATATCATCTTCTATTCGCACACCACCAAAATTAGGAATATAAATCCCAGGTTCAATCGTGATCACATTACCTACTTCTAATACATGTCGACAGTTTTTATTAATAAAGGGCAGCTCATGTAAAAACAAGCCAACTCCGTGTCCCAAACCTTGCCCTGCCCATTCGCCAAAACCGGAGTCGTCGAGTACTTGCTGTGAAATTTTTTGTAAATCTAAACAGTTAACACCCGCTTTAAGTAAATTTATGGCGGCCTGCTGAGCATTGCTTACGCTTTGATAGATTGCTGATTGTTTCTTTGAAGCTTTACCAAGTACATAACTGCGAGTCATATCAGAGCGGTAACCATTGACCACTGCGCCAAAATCAAGAGTAATAAAATCACCTTTAGATAGAGTACGTTCACTCGGGCTGCCATGA
>NZ_PNDF01000132.1:0-977 GCF_005887195.1 Pseudoalteromonas sp. S1650
CCATGTATGAATTTTTGCTTAGTGCGAATTAGATCGCAGCCCTACTGGTACCGGCGTGAGTGCCAGAGCTGCATTAGAGTTTGCAAAAGGCAGGCTTAAATTAGGACAGCAAATAAAAATAGAGAGTATTTTAGGCTCTATATTTTCAGTTGAGCTAAAAGCGCAACGCATGTTAGCTGATACCCATGCAGTAATACCTAGAGTGAGCGGTGAAGCTTTTGTCACTGGCAAACATACTTTTTTAATTGATCCAAATGATCCCCTAAAGCAAGGATTTATATTTCGATGAAAAATCAATTTACCTCTCGCCAACAATCTTTAAAACAGGCTTTGAGCAATAAGGGTTTAACGGCGTTACTCGTGTTAGGTCATGAAAATATTCGTTATTTAAGTGGTTTTAGCGGTAATGCTGCTTATGCGTTAATAACTGCTGAGAAATGTGTACTGATAACCGATTATCGCTATTTTGGTCGAGCTCAAGCAGAGTCTATTGGCTTTGAGGTTGTTAGCCGTGATCGTGATAGCGAAACATTAGGTCAGTGCATAAATCGTTTTTTAACGACTAATAGTCAATTAGGTTTTGATGCCGCTTTTATTGATGTTGCACTTTGGCAGCAAGTGGCAAGTGAGTTAACTAGTCATACAGTTACACAAGTTACCGGTATGGTTGAACGTTTACGCATGGTTAAAAATGATTGGGAAGTCGAGCAAATAAAAGCGGCTGCGGCCATTGCTGACGAAGCGCTTAGACAAACATTACCCTATTTTAAAGAAGGTGTAACAGAGCGAGACCTAGCGCTGGAACTTGAATTCAGAATGCAAAAACTAGGCTCTGAAGGAATGTCGTTTGCCACTATTTTAATGTTTGGAGAGCGTTGTGCACTGCCTCATGGCAGCCCGAGTGAACGTACTCTATCTAAAGGTGATTTTATTACTCTTGATTTTGGCGCAGTGGTCAATGGTTACCGTTCTGATAT
>NZ_PNDF01000133.1:0-970 GCF_005887195.1 Pseudoalteromonas sp. S1650
ACTATCGGTTGCTTGCCATGAGTCATTAATATAAAAAGCGAGTGAAGTTGTATCAGAATCGACTTCGCGACTCCGAACTCGTCTTTCTATAAAGTCACTCCCCAAAGGTGCACCTGATATATCATTTTCACCGGCAGTTTTAACTGTCCACCATCCCTCAGCATCACCAATACCGTTTTGACCTTCAAAGTAATCTACTTTTACATTAGTGTAATCAATACCAAACTGGATTGAATGCATATCAAGATCCCAATTGAAATCAATCCTTGCTTGGTCGCGCGTAAACTCTTGTTCTGTTACCGATGAATTTGTGTGTTGACTTAAAGTGACAAAACCATCACGTTCATCCCAAACTCCAGGATTTGGAGATGCGACTACATTTTCAACGTTTTCAGTCACTCGGCCAACAACTGCTGAAACAGAAAAAGTATCAGTTAGGTAGCCATTATAATTTAAGCTATATACTTTACCGCCATCTTCCCCTGGTGCATCCACACCTTGTTGCTCACCAATCACATTCTCTTGCCAGCTGTAAGCAAAGGTTTTATCGGTCCAAGTGCGCTTATTGTTCATTGCTGAAAAACCCACTGAGTGATCTTCATTTATAAACCAATCTACTTTTGTAAACCAGCGGTCTTCATCGCGCTCAAAATCAGAATAAGTTGTTTGTCCTGCGCCAGTTGACTCTTCACGGCGCGGTGCAAACAAACCATAAAAAAACAAGGTATCTTCGATGATTGCACCACTAGCCCATAACTGAAGCTCTTTAAAATCGTAACTACTTTGCTTCGTATTAGTGCTAATAGTCCCATTTTCTTGATAAATAGAGTCGTGCTGGCTAAGTAAACCATCAGGATCCCAACGTACTTCTGCACCGAAGTTAAAGTCATTATCACCAGACTTAGACACCGCATTAACAATACCGCCAAGTGCTCCACCAAACTCAGGGCTAACACCACCCGTTTTCACT
>NZ_PNDF01000134.1:0-774 GCF_005887195.1 Pseudoalteromonas sp. S1650
GTGCAAATGCAAACGAGATTATTAACGTTTCGCTTAAAGATGTATCGGCAGATAAACTTGGTGGTAAATATGCATCTGGTAGTGCAGCTGGTAGTGTTTTTGGTGCAGTTGCTGCTACTAGTAGTGTATATGGTAAGTCCACTGTGGACCAAACATTAACCATTACATCTGCAGGTGTAGCAGAAACAGTTACTATTGATTCAGGCTCTAGTGCAACGGATGCAGCTAGTCAAATTAATGCTTCTGATACTAGTGTTTTTGCAGAGGCGGTTAGTGAAGTCGATATTAACATCGGGGCTGCAACATCTGGTACTTTGACAATAGGTGAACATGAAATAGGTGTATCAGGATCTAATGCAGATATAGCTGCCAAGTTGAGTGACCTTGGCTATGATGCTAAAGTTAGTGGCGGTGTCGTGCAGCTAAATGTAAGTGGAGTAGATGGTATTTCCCTTAGCGTTGCTGGAGGTGCTGGTACTTTTGATGTAAGAGGGGGTACTACTGCTATAGCTGATGGTACAACATCTACAGCAACTTCAAAAATAGAGTTTTCAGGGAATAATTCATTTACTGTGGGTGCTGGCGGAGAAATTACAGGTGCAGTCACTGAATCGGCTGCAGACTCAATGGTTGATAAGATTGATATCTCAACGCAAGCGGGTTCTCAGAAAGCTTTATCAATAATCGATTCAGCGATTTCATCTATAGATGAGCAGAGAGCTGATTTATGTGCTGTGCAAACACAGTTTTATTAATAAAAACAGTAATTTATCA
>NZ_PNDF01000135.1:0-325 GCF_005887195.1 Pseudoalteromonas sp. S1650
ACTACTTCTTGCAGTGTTTATACCAATCCGCTTAATTAAGTAGTCTATTTTGAGGCAATAAAACCTCGTTGATAACAAGGCAAAAATTTCGTTATTTAGTTGTTCTAAATGAGAAATTTTTAACGCAGTTAGCGACAGGTTTTATCCCTCAAAATGATTAAGTATTATTGCGGGTTGGTATTAGACGTTTTGCAATATCGGTTCGGCTATTACCCTCATAAAATAAAGACACTGCGAGCAATCGCATGCGTTTTCGTGCGTTTGGTTCTTTTCGAGAAAGCGCTAAAAGCTGTTCAGATATGTTTGAATTCAATGTTATTAGCCG
>NZ_PNDF01000136.1:0-274 GCF_005887195.1 Pseudoalteromonas sp. S1650
AAGGTTTACGCTTCGCTATCCGTGAAGGTGGCCGTACAGTTGGTGCTGGTGTTGTTGCAACTATCGTTGAGTAATATCAACAGATAGAGCTTCACAGCTTATAAAAAGGTCGCCTAGGCGGCCTTTTTTAATGCCTGTAGAAAAACTATCAGCTATCAGCTGTCAGATTAGAACGATGGAGTTGTTTAGTGTGGTATCTCACTCAGCATTCTGCCTGTTCAATCTTCGGGTAGCTTGGTTTGATCGCAGCGACACCCAACACAATCCATGTAAC
>NZ_PNDF01000137.1:0-1435 GCF_005887195.1 Pseudoalteromonas sp. S1650
GACTTGGCTCACCACTCCCACTGCCATCCGCTTGCACCGTCGCTGTCGCACTTTGTCCATTACCGGCACTGTCAGTGATAGTAAGCAGCACTAAGCTGCCCACAGCCGCTCCGGTGGTTTGCCCACTAATCAGCGGTGTCACATCATTACTATCGGCCAAGGTATCAAGGCTAATCGTCGGTGCGGTAATGTCGATTTCACCAGTGGCACTATCGGTGCCAGTATTACCGGCTGCATCGGTGACTGAAGCATTAACAGTAAAACTACCTTCTGCCAGTATTGTGGTTGCAGACACTGACCAACTTCCGTTCGCTAATACCGTAGCAACTAAAGTTTGTGGGTTGCCTTGTGAATCAGTAATGATCACGGTAACTGTGCTTCCTACCGGTGCATCCGTTGTACCACTTATTGTTGGGGTTGTATCATTGGTTTGTGCAATATCATTAATTGCAATGGTAGGAGGGGTTAAATCAATTGTTCCTACAGCAGAGTCTGTACCTTCAACGCCACCTACTGTAACGCTAGCAGTAACCGTAAAATCACCTTCAGTTAATGCATTATTAGCAGTAACAGTCCAAATACCACCTGAGACACTTACTGTCAGTGTTTCAACTGGATTGGTGCCATCATTTATAGTCACTGTTACCGTACTGCCGTCAGGAGCACTGGTTGTTCCTGAAATAGTAGGCGTTGTATCGTTCGTTTGGCCTAGGGCATCTATTGAAATACTAGGCGCACTGGTATTCAAGGTGAAATTCTCTGTTGCTGAGGCGATATTTCCTGCTGCATCCTCTACTGTAGCAACCACGCTGTAGTCATCATTCGCTAACGATGAAGAGGTGACAGACCAATTACCAGCACCATCAACGGTTGCAGTCAAACTGATCTCACCACCACTGGTATCTGTTAATACAAGTGAAATAACAGTGCCTGCTGGCTCCGAAGATGTACCACTAATAGTTGGTGTTGCGGTGTTAATTGTGCCTAGATTGTTGATTGTAATGAGAGGCGCTGTAGTGTCTATCGTTCCTGAGCCTGTATCACTCCCTGTATTACCCGCAGCATCTGTGATTGTTGCAGTAATTGTATAGTTACCATCAGGTATTTCAGATGCGTCTGTTTGCCATGTGCCTGCAGCACTTACAACAGCTGTAAAACTATAATTATCGCCATTACTGTCTGTAACTATAATATTTACAATTGTGCCCGCAGGCTCGGTAGATGTACCGCTGATTGTTGGGGTATTATCATTACTTAAGCCATTATCATTCACAACAACTGTAGGATTTACCGTATCAATACTACCTGAGGCACTGATTGTTGTACTATTGCCCGCCACGTCACTCACTGTTGCTGACACAGTGTAATCACCTTCGGCTAAACCGTTTGGCACTTCGCTAGTCCAGGTTCCATTACTGCCCACTGTGGCTGAGAA
>NZ_PNDF01000138.1:0-608 GCF_005887195.1 Pseudoalteromonas sp. S1650
TTGTAATAGTCTCTGCACACGTCCCTTACTGCAATCAAAGCCATGCGCTACCGCTGCCTCCCAAAGCTTTCTATAACCAGGAATGCAGTGCTCTTGGTCGCTGACATGCTTTAGAAATTTCAGTAACGAACTGTTCTCTTTATGGCGTGTGCTAGGTAATTGCTTTAACCATTTATAATACCCAGCCGGCGACACAGATAACCAACTGCACAACTTCTTCACTGTGCGTTTGGCGTCTGTGACCTTGTGGATATATTCGAACCTTATTCTTTTAGGCTGTCGAAGTAGACCTTCGCCTTTTTTAAAACGTCATTCTCCAACTGAGCATCTTCGAGTTGCTTCTCAAGCTTGCGAATTTGGCGTTCTAAATCTGTGTATGATTTGTCAGGGCCTTGGTTCTTTAGTGGCTTTGCCGTTTTCTTTTTCGAGGTCATGTGACTTCTCCAACTTGATAGCATGTCAGGATGAATTCCGTATTTATTAGCGACCATCTTAACTGTATCTGTGGTGTCTAACGACTCTTGAACGACTTTTATTTTAAATTCGAGGGAATATCTACGCTGTGACTTTACTTTCATGATTACTGACTCCAAAAAGGTGTCTACTTT
>NZ_PNDF01000139.1:0-1360 GCF_005887195.1 Pseudoalteromonas sp. S1650
AGCTGATAAGATTACTGTTGCGCAAACTCTCAAATGGAAGTCGTTAACGCACCAAACTACGCTCTCAAGGCGAGTAACCCCGTTTAATGGCGTTGAGTTTAATGTAATTAAAACGAAAGAGCATGAAGACTATTGGTTAGTAGAGCTTAATTTATCTGGGCCTTATTCTGGAGATACAATTGGTGACATTATTCTAACCTCGACATCATTCGAGCAAGCCACTCCCGCAAAATCTCAACAGAAAAGTGTTGATTTAGCACCTTATGAACAAAAAACATACACCTTCAAAGTAACAAAAACTGACAAACCACAACAGATTTCTGTAAAGGCCATTTTAAATGTTGATGGTGAGCCTATTCGCCTTATTCAAGAGCTTACTTTGTCCTAAGCTTAACAATAGGACGACGCCACTTTCGCAAGAAAGTGGCTTTAAGCTTCTCTTTAGATAACCATTATTTAGTCCAGCGTTAACTGAGTTGCTTCCTTTCTCTTCATACTCAGCCATCTATGCCCTAATTTAATTACCTTTCAATGCACTCATCAATATTGAAGTTGTCAGCTTTATCGACACTTTTGCAACGTAAGTACAATTGAATGTTTATTTATCAACTTTACATCCAAGTAGTTCAATTTATAGTTAGTTTAAAACACCAGAAAAAAGATAAAGGGGGTTTTGACTTTGAATAAATGAACCTTTGCATTTGTTTCTTTATAAAAAAAGAGCCACCAGAAAACTGATGACTCCATTATATAAAGTACGTGAGATCACGCTTTAAGTTTATATATTAACTAAGGACACCCTTGACTGTTAAAGTCGACGACTAAGCTTGCACCAGTGCTATTACCTGCTACTTTTAGGTAGCCCCAGTATTCACTCTGGCCTGAAATATAAATACACTCTCCATTTCCGCTATTATTTGACTCAGCCACTTCATTGTTACCATTTGGCCAACCACTTGCAGCGTAGCTTAGACTTAAATCACCACTACCATTAGCGGTGGTGATGGCAATACCATTTTGGCCTTGAACATCTGCAATGCTAAACCACATAGGATCGCTATTACCTAGACAAATTACTTCGCCATCATTTAAGCGGCCACTGCTTCGGCTGCCTTGACTAGCACACACATCTGGCACGTTAGAAGTCACTTGGGTAAATGATGCTGTTAACTGAACGTTATCAAATGCATTATAACCTCTAACCATCACATGGTATCGGCCTACTTGTGCAGGATTAATAGTACACGACTCTTCGTTACCACCAATGTAAGGGCGACAATCATATATAGCTTCACTCGGTGCTACTTCAAAACTTACATATAAATCCGCATCACCTGTACCACCAGTTAAATTAAACATA
>NZ_PNDF01000014.1:0-44566 GCF_005887195.1 Pseudoalteromonas sp. S1650
TGAGTATGGTTACTCATAACCGCGTAGGCGCAAATATCAATACAAAATATACGACCAAGTTGAAGTAGTTTCTTTTCAACCCAATCGCGCCGGTGTTCATACGAACGACCTGTTAGTGGGTCTTGCCCGCACAAATAAGCGCGACGAACGCAGCGTGAAATACAGTGATAGTAAGGCGTGTTTGAAACGCTAATTAAGTTTCTACGAGGGGTTGCCATGCTCTTCTCCTCCATGAGTTGAACACTATAAGCTTAGCTGTAATTCTAAAGAGTGAGAAACAGAAAGTAGTTTATTCACTTTTTTGTTAAACAATTGACAATTTGTTTCGCAAGTAATCTTAGGTTGATTATACTTTAAAAACTAGTAAGTTAACTCGAAATCATAAATGTTGACTTGCTAGAATCCCAACATATAAGTTTCTTTATTTCTAGCTCTTTTAGTATGTTGAGTAGTTCGGTTTCAGAAAGACAGCAATTCTGTTTTAGGTTATCAATAGAAATTTCTTTATTAGAGTTGTTAACTTTTGAGGCTAACATAATACGATAAATTAATTTTGACTTGCGATTCATAATGCACTCCCCACATTTGCATAGCATTTTATAATAAATTGCTACTCTCTAATTTGTTAAAGCTTGGTTTTGTTGAGGAAAGGCATTGCAAGCTTCCTCTATATAGTTTCATTACAAGCAAATTAGATGTGTTTATTATTAGATTTTATGTGTATTGATGATTTTTTCGACTATGAGCGATCTTTTTCGCTAAGTCAAATGCAATTGATATGCTAATTTTACCAAAAGTGGGTGTCTAATTACGTGATGTCTCTAGTCCTCTCTAAAGTAGGTGATTAATTATCTTTAAACATGGGTGTCTTTTTATCATTTCTCAGACACTAGCTGTTGGGATTTAAACTGTTAGTGCTGGAGTCATGTTCTCTAATTATGGGGCCGTTTTTATTAATCAGATAAGTTTTGGCTGTGCTGTGAAATGGCATTATTCAAGGCTTCAAACAGTAGATGTTTTTCAACGGGCTTACCAACATGGCAGTAAAAACCACAGTTCTTGTATTCAATAATATTTTCTTTCATGACATTTGCTGTTAACGCGATTACCGGAGTCGTAGGGTTTAATGCTCGAATGTGTGCACAGGCTTCAATCCCCCCCATTTTTGGCATTTGGATATCCATCAGGACGAGCATAGGGTTTATTTTTTTAAATAAATCTATAGCCTCTAGACCATCTTTGGCAAACTGAACATTGGCATTTGTTTCGGCCATTAAGGATTGAATGACCATAGTATTAAGTGGGTTATCTTCAGCAATTAGAACTGTTTTACCTTCAAGATTGGGAACATCAGTTATATGGGGGCTTTCTATGATTTGCTGCTGCTCTGCTATTTCTAGCGGTAAAAATATGGTAAAGTGTGTGCCTTCGCCTAATTTACTATCAACGTCTATAGTACCTCCCATCCGTTTAATTAAGTTTGTTGTTATTGACATGCCAAGGCCTGTGCCGCCAAAGCGGCGTGTAATACTATTATCAGCCTGTTGAAAGCGTTGAAAAAGATTTGCCAAACCTTCTTCACTCATACCTATTCCTGTGTCTAATACTTGTAACTCGATACCTGGGATTAAGTTTTTTACTTTTTTCTTTACAATAACTTGTATACCACCTTGCTCTGTGAATTTCACAGCGTTAGAAACTAGGTTTAAAATTATTTGCCTAATACGAACAGGATCACCAATCCATATATTTTCGACATTTTTGTCTATATCAATGTTTAGCTCGATAGACTTTTCGTTACAGATAGGTAAAAAATCAGAATTTATAGATTCAACTATTTTTATCAAAGAAAAGTTAACATTTTCGATTGTAAGCTCGTTCGCTTCCATTTTAGAAAAGTCTAAAATATCATTAATAATAGTAAGTAATGATCGGCATGAAAAAAGAGCTTTTGAGACAATTTCTATGTTTTGGGGCTTTTGAACATTAGGTTGCAGGATTTGTAGTAAACCCATAATACCATTTAAGGGGGTTCTAATTTCATGACTCATATTAGCAAGAAATTCTGATTTAATTCTTGCCCCTTCTAATGCTTGGTCAGTTAAAGCTTGTTGCTCTTTATATGAGGTAGATAGCTTTTTAAAGTAAAAGAGCAAAATACCAGCCAAAAGTACAATCGTCAGAATATGAACTGTATATGCAAATTTAAAGTTTTCATTAATCGCCACACTCTTTTTCTTAAGCATGGTGTTTACGTGGCTTTCAAAGTCAGATAGAGCTGCAAGGGCTTTCGCATCATCAACTTTTACAATGTCGTCAATAGCTTCACTAGAAGCGCCTTGTTCAATCATTTTGAGCGCTAAATCAAGCTTTTCCTCATAATTAGCTAGGGTCGTTCTTACACCGCCGAGAGCTTGCTTGTCGTAATTTTCTACTGCTTCTAGCTTTTCTAGTATTACTTTTATTTCGTAAATTTCTTTTTTTATACTAGGGAGGTAAAGATCAACATTTTTTCTTAAAATTAGATTTTTAAAGTGGTGTATAAAGCCACCATATCCTAACCTTTGCACCAAGGTGTCATGTAAAACATAAACGTTGCTTGCAGTATTGGAATAATCACGCCATTGGTTATCAACATGCTTGTAAAAGAATAATGAAGTCACTGTTAGCAGAATGACTAATATAATAACAATTACCGCGTTTACTCTCAGCCTTGTTTGAGTTTTCTTTAGCGATTGAGTCATGAGTCTTGTACCTACTAATTAGTAACTCTAAGCATAGCATTTAAAAAGACAATCCGTGACTTTTATTACTTAAGTTTTACCTATATCATTATTTAATAATACTTAATTATGTTTTATGTAAGGCTATTGCTACCTATGTTAAGAGTTTCTGATTTTCGACTGCATGGATACAGAAGGGAGAGCAATGCGGGAGCAATTGCCGAAAATAACTAAATAATGAAATTTTTGCTTTGTTATCAACGAGGTTTTATTGCCTCAAAATAGTCTACCTAATTAAGCGCATAGGTATTAGTTTTTGCTATTAAATCGTGCAGGGTGCTCATAATAGAGTAATCATTTTTTATTTATCGTTTCCCACTCTGGCGAGTTACCTATTTTTTCGACTAAGAAATCTATAAGAACTCTTACTTTAGCCGTAAGTACATTTGATTTCGGGTATACAAGCCAGATAGCGCTGTTATCACTTATTTGATAATCAGGTAAAACTCGAATTAAAGAACCTGCTTCTAGCTCAGTATGAATATTCCACAATGAACTCATACAGATACCCACGCCAGCTTTTGCTGCTATACGCATACTTGCGCCATCATCACACAAAATGCGTGGCTTACTTTTTTCAGGTGGAAAACTAAAATGATCGCTGCAATTAGGGGTAATTAACTTACGGGGTTTGGTATTTAAAAACACTAATAATTGATGTTGGATAAGCTCTTCAGGATTCCTCGGAGTGCCATTACGAGCCAAGTAGTCTGGTGAGGCACACAATATCCGAGTGTCTTTGGCAAGGCGTCTGCAAATCAAGCTACTATCTTCCACAGCGAGGTTTCTCAGTGCTAGATCAAACCCTCCTTCAATTAATTTAACTTGGCCATCTGAGAGCATGAGTTCAAGGTTTATATCTGGGTAGCGGTCTAGGAATTCTGGCAAAATAGGCATGATAAAGCGCTGCGCAAACGTACTTGATGCAGCAAACCTCAATGTTCCGCTAATATTAAGGTTACCTTGTCCTAAGGTTGCAAGCGCGGCTTCTTGTTGAGCAAGGATCTCTTTGGCATAAGGTAAAAACTCCATGCCAGCAAGTGATAAAGTTACTTTCCTTGTCGTTCTGTGGAATAGGTCTGCTCCAACTTGCATTTCTAATTTGGCTAACCAGGCACTTGCTACAGATGGAGTAAGGCCCAGCTGCTCGCCTGCAGCACTAATGTTGAGTGTCTCAGCCGCTAACACAAATAGTTTAATGCAATTAGTGTCCATCAATTATCTCGAAAATCAGAATTCTGATTCTTTTTATACGTTATTTATTCGTTTTATCCAAAGCCTTAAGCTTTATTTGTAAAACTAAACATGACAAATGCAACTAAAGGGGAGAGTTTTATATGTGAAAGTAAGCCTTATTTATCAACTGCATAGCCGTGATGAATTTATTTGCTTGACTAACTTCACTGACCCCTTATTAAAAGGAATCATTATGTATGCCTAAAACAATTTTATTAACAGGCGCTACAGATGGCATTGGCCTTGAGACGGCAAAAAAACTTGCTTCATTAGGTCATACGCTTTTACTTCATGGTCGTAGCCAGCAAAAGCTTTTACAAGCAAAAGAGTTGATAGAGGCGCTTTATAGCAGTGCAAAAATTGATACGTTTTTAGCTGACTTATCAGAGCTAAAACAGGTGGTTGAATTAGCCAATCAGGTCAAAGCTAAATATTCACATATTGATGTACTGATCAATAATGCTGGCGTTTTTAAAATAGCAAATAACCTAGGCGAGGGAGATCTAGATGTACGCTTTTTAGTGAACACGATTGCGCCTTATATTTTGACCAAAACTTTATCTGCTCTTATGAATGAAAATAGTCGCATAGTGAACCTATCTTCAGCGGCGCAAGCACCGGTTAGTATTGCAGCACTTAAAGGCTTGCAAGCATTGTCTGATAGCAGTGCTTATGCGCAAAGTAAATTAGCGCTAACTATGTGGACGCTACAATTGGCAAAACAATGGGCAGACAATACTCCTTCTTTAGTGGCAGTTAATCCAGCCTCTTTTTTAGGAAGCAAAATGGTTAAGGAAGCATATGGTTCACAAGGAAAAAATTTGGCTATAGGGGCTGATATTTTAGTTAAGGCTGCGTTAAGTGACCAATTTACAGGTATGACTGGCCGTTATTTTGATAATGATATTGGTGCATTTTCGAACCCACATCCAGATGCGTTTGATACAGCAAAAAATACTACTTTGATTATGGCGATGGACGAAGTTTTAACTCGTCTAGATGTAAAAATTTAGAGTTTATTTTTACGATAGCTTTTTTACAGCCGCAACCAATAAAAACACTAGGGATAATTATGAAATACGAAGGATTTACAACATTCACGACTACTCAGTCTGGTGGTGTATTAACTGTTACGTTTGATTTTGGGCCAGTTAATGTTCAGGGCCAAGAAATGCTTGCTGATTTAAATAGTTTAGCAATGCGTTTAGAGCGAGATAAAAACACTAAAGTTGTTATTTTTCAATCAGCAAACCCTGAAATTTGGGTTTGCCACTATGATACTGAACTATTGAAAGATATGTCAGTTGAAGTTGTTTCACGCGATGAAGCGAAGCTGCTGGACTTACAATCAATTTGTGAGCGCTTAAGTAAAGTGCCGCAGGCAACAATAGCAAAACTAGAAGGTTTTGCACGCGGTGGTGGCCATGAACTAGCGCTAGCGCTTGATATGCGATTTGCAGCTCGTGGTAAGTTTAAATTTATGCAAATGGAAGTTGGTATGGGTATTTTACCCTGTGGTGGCGGTGCTTCAAGAATGGCTCGCCAGACAGGTTTAGGTCGTGCTTTAGAAATTATTTTGAGTGCCCGTGATTTTGATGCAGATGAGGCTGAGCGCATGGGTACCATTAATAAAGCGCTTAACCCCGATGAGATTGATGAATACGTTGATACGCTAGCAAACCGAATTGCTCAGTTTCCTGCTGAATCAATTAATGCATGCAAACAAATGGTATATGAATCAATTGATAAGCCAATTGCGGAGGCATTAAAAGCAGAAGCATATTGGTTATATCAAGCAACCAGTAAAACACCTGCAATTAAGCGCTTCACTATTGCCGATGAGCAAGGCCTTGAGCATGACATAGAAAATCAGCGTAATTGGCCGGAGTTAGTGATGAAGGTACAAGAAATAAATTAGTACTGTGCTAACAACAAGATTTGTAACCCCAAGAGACTTCTCTTGGGTTTGCTATTAGAGGAAATTTAATATGTTAAAGCTATTATCACTAACAACAAGTGTAGTACTTATTGCTGCATTTTCAGCCGCTGCTGATGAAAAAAGGTTGGATAATCCCCAGTCTGAACTTGTCCCCGTAGAGTCCGTAAACTGGGGATATTTAAACCCTCTACGTGGTGACAAAAGCCCTGGCGCAGCAAACTTATGGGGCGACAGAACAATAGATTCTGCAACCGGTATGCTAGTGCGCTTTAAACCGGGCTTTTCATCTCCTGCGCATATTCATAATATTTCATACCGTGGCATTGTCATTAAAGGACTGATGCATAATGATGACCCAAATGCGGAATTGGATTGGATGGCAACAGGGTCATTTTGGACGCAACCTGCAGGGCAAAATCACATAACAGCTGCTAAGGCTGAGACCAATCTCATATACCTTGAAATCGATGAAGGGCCTTATTTGGTTTAGCCTTCTAAGGCGCAGTTTAATAATGGCGAGCACTCACTCAATCTTCATTCAGACAACATGGTATGGTTCAATAGTGATGAGTTAACGTCATTAGACTCTAAAAATGTTACCCTTACCCCTCTTTGGCAAAAACAAAATCAACAAGGTGTTTTAGTTAAACTTGATGCGGGTTTTAATGGGCAATTAACAAGTGAAAGAGGTTCATTACGCGCAGTTTTGATCAGCGGCGAGCTTAACTACCGATCTGTTGAACATAGTGAAGCAAAACAAATTGAGGCTGGTAGTTACTTCTCGTCAGTTGCCGGTTTTAAACATCAGCTAAAGACTGAGGGTGGAGCAATCGTTTATGTGCGATTTAACAATAAACTACAGATCAGTGAACAATAACTATTTTAAAAGATAATGTTTTAAATTAACTAACTCTACTGTACTTTTTTTGTACTTGCTGTATCTTAAGTTGGTACGCAATTTTAAGGTTTCATTGAGTGTAGACTAACACTCATATGTTAAGTGGAGTAAAGGATATGCACGCACACACAGTTAAAGAGTCAGCAGCAACTATTCAATCGGGTGTCGCAAAAGCGGATGGTAAGCTTGTAGTTACTGAACAAGACATTGCTTTTGAACCGTTTAATAAAGAGCTAGGCTTAGGCCCATACACATTTTCACGAGCGCAAATCAATAACGTTGGTAAGTGTTCAGGTAAAGGCGCGGGTATTTTGCCAATCACAGCAGATGGAATTCGCATAACTTTAAATAATAACGATATATTTGAGTTCATTTTAGCAAACCCAGATGAGTGGCTAAGCGTACTAGCTCACTAAGCAAATCTTTAAAAAGACGGCATATTTTAGCAACTTGTCATAATATGCCGTGTTAGCTTTTCATTAATTAATTTCCTTTCTTCGCAACTATTTACACTTAAAAACAGCATACATTGCTATACATTCACACCCTAGCAAGGCATCATAACTTTTTCTAAGGAGAGGTTATGATGCTTAAATCTTTGTTAGCACTGGTTTTGTGTTCCAGCTCTGCGATGGCTGCAACAAGTCTGCCGGATAATCGCCATATTGTTGTTAAAGGTGAGGCTGTTGTGCGTACAGCCCCTGATAGGGCAGATATCACGTTAGAGTTTGAAGCTGTTAAAGCTGAAAGTGTGCAGGCTAAGCAGCAAGTAGATGCGCAAGTAAATGAACTCCTTGCGGGCTTAAATAATTTCTCAATAGACGAAAAAAGTATCTCTGCGGGTCGAATTTTCGTAGAGCTGAACATGCGCTATGACGAAAACGATAACCAAGTTAAAGATGGTTTTCGCGCTACCCGCAAGGTCAAAGTCAGCCTTAAACAACTCTCCCTTTTGGATGGCTTTTTAAACTTTGCGCTTAAAGTGGGTGTCAATCAAATCGAGCAAATTCAACTTTTATCAAGCAAAGCCTCAGATTACGAGCAAGCCGCTCTTGATAAAGCAGTTGCGAATGCCAAACAGCAGGGAAGTAGCCTTGCTAGCGCATTCGAAGCGAAACTTGGTCGGGTGTATAGTATTCAATCACAAGAAGTAGGTAGTCACTTTGGCTATGGCAGCAACACAAATATTGAACGAATCATGGTAACGGGCTCACGTATTAATACAGTCCCAGAAGGTAAGTATTTACAAGAATCGATTACCTTCAGAGCAAGTGTCAATGTTGTGTTTGATTTAGTTTTGGAATAATTAATTCCCTGATTTTAAAACATCAAGGCAGCCTATGAATCTTTAAAAGCAGCTTTGATTTCTTCTCTTTTCATTGCTATCAAGGTATTGATTGTATTTAGTTTATCTCTTTATGGGTGGTGAGCGCTTAAAATTTGAGAATTAAATATTTTACCCTAAGTGTATTTTTCAGAATAAAATATCTTGATTTTATAATTTATTACTAATATTGTAGCCGCATTGTAACAATAAAGTTGTTACCAATTGTTGTTCTTAAGAGCATTTATGTAGTTTGTAGTCACAAAATCTCTCACTTTACAAAAACTATAAGGTTACAGTTCCATGAATAAAAAATTCTCAGCGCTAGCGGCTGGTGTTAAAAAAGCACTTATTCCTACTTTAGTTTTAAGTACATCAGTATCTGTTTATGCAGCTGATCAACTGCCAGAAAAGAAAAAAGCAACTAAAGAAGATATCGAGCAGATTGAAGTAAGAAGTTATGCTGCATCAGTTGAGAAAAGCATTAATATGAAGCGCTTTTCAAACAGTGTAGTTGATGCCGTTTCTGCTGAAGATATTGGTAAATTTCCAGATCAAACTGTCGCTGATGCACTACAGCGTATTCCGGGTGTACAAGTTGAAAAAGACCTAGGTGGTGAAAGCGACCGAGTTAGTATTCGTGGTACTGCACCGCATTTAAATATTACCTTGTTAAACGGGCAAAACGTTGCTTCAGCAACTGCTTCAGCTTCAATTACGCGTCCTTCACGAGGGTTTAACTACTCGCTGCTACCAGCTGAATTAGTAGATACTCTTGAAGTATATAAGTCGGCAGAAGCAGACATTGATGAGGGTTCTATAGGTGGTACCGTTGTTGTAAAAACTCGTAAACCGCTCGATAGTGAAGCGAATTACGCAGCGCTCTCTGTTAAGGCTTATCATTTTGAAAATGCTGAAGAAACTAAACCGTACCTTTCTGGTTTGTATTCGTGGAAAAATGAAGCACAAGATTTTGGTTTTAATCTAGGATTTGTTCATAAAGAAACTGCGACCCAACGTGATAGCAAAGAAGTTCGATTCGGCTATCGCAGTACCGATGCAGATCAAGATGGCAACGCAGAGTTTTACCCTGGCGCGGTAGGCTATAACCGATACGCAAGTGATAGTGATTTAGATACCGCAACTTTGACGTTTCAATATGCAGCTAATGACAACGTAGATTTTGTTTTTAATAACTTATATTCAAAATCTGAGCATGAGTCATACGGAACATACTCAAGCGGCTTTATTTTGCAAAACATTGCAAATGTAGAAAATCCAGTCATTGTTGATGGCACTTTGATTTCGGGCGATCTGCCGGCCCATAATAATTTAGGATATTATGGCAATGCAGGTTATGAGGGGGAGTTTAAAACTCAAGCGCACGATTTAAAAGTGACATATAAAGCAGACAATTACACTGTTACAGGTCAGCTAGGTTATAGCAAGGCTGATGGTGAAGTAAGTGATGTTTACTCAGAATATTACGCAAATACAAGCGCATCATTTACATTAGACAATGGAACGCCAGATGTAACATTAGACGCTGATTTAAGCGCTGATGATTATCGCTTAGACTACAACCATAAAAATGACATATACAACGACTCAAAGGAAGTTTACGGGCAGCTAGATTTTGAGTATCTATTAGATGGCGACTTCTTCAAAGCAATCAAGGCTGGGGTTAAGTACCGAGAGCATTCAAAAGCTGCAAGTTTAATAAAAGCGAATTATCCAAAAGTATCATCAGATGGTGAACAATTTAACTTAGGCATGTTCGCAAGCGATTCGACAGATAATGCAATTTTATGGCAGTTTGATAATTCAAAATATGCTGATTGGATATCATCAACAACACCTTCTACAGCGCCATATGAACACCTTGATTACACATTCGATTTAGAAGAAACCGTCACCGCAGGGTATGTAAAAGCGGTGTTCGATCATAATAAGTGGCGCGGTAATTTTGGGGTTCGAGCTGTGAAAACAGAGCTAGATTCTCGTTCTGTTGAATACACAGGGCGCAGCTTTGCACCTGAAAATATTCAAGATATCAATAGCTCTAATAGCTACGATGATATCTTGCCGAGTGTGAATATCAACTACGACTTTACAGATGATGTGGTTGTGCGTTTTGCTGCGGCAAAAGTCATGTCTCGCCCGGATTATGACTTCTTATCTGCCCGCAAAAGTGGTTATTGTGCTGCAGCTACAGGCTGTAAAGGCTCTGAGGGTAACCCGAACCTGAAGCCTTACCGTGCGACTCAATATGACTTATCTGCTGAGTGGTACTTTAATGAATCATCTATTTTATCGTTTGCTTATTTTTATAAAGATATCGACTCATACATAACCAATGCCACTATTGAAAAACAATGGACCTGGACAGATCCTGATACAGGCGTGGAAGAAGTTCGTGATTTTTTAGTGACCCAGCCTCTGAACGGTTTAGGCGGTGAGAACTCAGGTTTTGAAGTTAACTACACGCAGAAACTCCCTTACGGCTTTGGAGTACAGACAAACTACACCTATTCAGATGCACAGTTAAAACAAACTGCAGAGCAAAAAGAGGCAGGTGAAGAAGCCGTTTTACCTAATAATTCAGAAGATACCTTTAACGCGACAGTATATTATGAAAACACAACCTTTAGTGCCCGTGTTTCTTATACTTATCGTTCAGAGTATTTCTACACTAACTATCTTGGTTTGAACCAATATAAAAATGGTTTTGGTCAGTATGATCTTAATATTAGTTACAATGTTACTGAAGATTTAAACCTTGTATTCCAAGCAATTAACCTCACGGATGAAGAGCAAGAAGCAACGTCGGGCAATAGCACTGGCATGTCAGATGCTAATCGCCCATTAGCGATACACGATTATGGTCGTCGTTTCTTACTTGGCGCACAAATGAAGTTTTAATTTTTCCTTTTGAATTTGATACATGTAGGCACAGCAAGTCTTTGTTGTGCCTTTTTTGTGGGGTATACAATGTACTTTAAAAACGTTTTCTCTTTGATAATATGCTTTGTTTTGAGTGCGTGCAGTTTCGTACAAATAAAGGAGATGTCTAATACTGAAAAGCAGTTGTTAGGTAACATCCATCAAGATCATGTTGCAAGGGAGTTTCGTGCGGCATGGGTTGCTACTGTTGCCAATATTAACTGGCCTGATGAGCCAGGGCTGTCAGTGATAGAGCAAAAAGAACAAGCTATTCAAATTCTTAATTCACTTCAAAAACATAACTTTAATACGGTTATTTTTCAGGTTCGACCGCAAGCCGATAGTTTGTATCAAAGCTCTTACGAACCTTGGTCTTATTACCTTTCTGGTGAGCAAGGTAAAGCGCCTGAGCCGTTTTATGACCCATTAAAATTTTGGATAGAGCAAGCACATAAACGAGGTTTAAAGTTGCATGCATGGATAAACCCTTATCGTGCTCATCATCATATAGGGGGCCCAACTTCAGAACAATCAGTTGTTGAAAAAATGAATGATAAGGTAGTAAAACTCAAAAATGAGACCTATTGGTTTTTACCAACCGATCAAGCCGTGGTTTCACATACATTAAATGTATTAACCGAACTTGTAGATAGCTATGATTTAGATGGTATTCATTACGATGACTATTTTTACCCTTACCCTTCTTACAACAACGATGAAGATTTTCCTGATGCTGAACAATACAGGCAATATGTGGCTGAAGGCGGGGCACTTTCGATAGGTGATTGGCGTCGTGAAGCTGTAAATCAGTTCGTTAAACGCTTATATCAACGAGTAAAGCAATCGAAGCCTCATGTACTTGTTGGCATAAGCCCATTTGGTATCTATAGACCTGGTGAACCTGAAACTATTCGCGGGATGGATCAATATGACAAGCTGTTTGCTGATGCTAAGCTTTGGCTTAATGAAGGATGGCTTGACTATTTTTCGCCGCAACTTTATTGGCCAATAAACCAGTATGCACAAAGTTACCCGCTCTTATTAAGTTGGTGGCAATCTCAGAATACGCATGAACGACATCTGTGGCCTGGTATTAATGCGTTACGCTCATTTGATGAGGCCGGCGTTGATGAAGTCGTGAATCAAATCATGATTAATCGTGGTTTTTTATCAACATCACCCGGTACAGTGTTTTGGAATGTAGCAGCACTTGATGGCAGCCAATTGATGAGTGATGTGATTGCACAAGGCGTTTATCAGCATCAAGCATTAATACCAGAAACTCCGTGGATAGCTGCGCCGCACTTAGCGGCTGTTAATGTTGATATGAATTATGTTGGCGAAGACATCCATCTTACTTGGAGTCATTCTAATTCTGAGCAAGTATCACAGTTACTTGTCTATCTAAAATATGCACAGCAGTGGCAATATCATATCTACTCAAGTGAGGAGAGTGTAATTTCTGTTGCGGCCTCTGAAGGACAACGACCATTAGAGGTAATTAAGGTAATTGCTATTGATAGGCTCGGTAACCAAAGTGATGAGATTGAGTTGTTAATCAAATAGCACCTGTACTGCAAATACAAAAATTTGTTACGCTTTGAATAATCAAATTTTTAACCATAAAAGTGAACACAATGAAGTATTTTGCGGTCATTTTCTTAGGTTGCTTTATCTCATTTTCAACAGCTGCCGCAACAAAGCACATAAGTATTGTCAAACCTGTGGTTGCTGCGTTTAAGGCGGGTGATAAAGCGACCATTTCTAAAAGAGTCCATTACCCGCTAAAGCGCAAAGCGCCGTTGCAAGCTATTGAAAATGAGCAAATGTTTATAGAAAAGTTTGAGCAAATTTTCGATAAACAGTTTGTTGAAGAAATAGCTAACTCCAACATTCGCCATGATTGGGAAATGATGGGCTGGCGCGGCATTATGTTTGATTCAGGTAAACTGTGGCTGGATTTTGATGGCTCTATTTGGGCTGTGCCTTATGAATCAGAGGCTGAAAAAGCACGACGCGAAGCACTGATTGACGAGCAAAAACAAGCATTGCACAAAAGCCTCCGTGAATTCACAAAGCCGATATTAACGTGGCAAACAAAAAAGCATTTAATTCGTATTGATGAACTGGCTGATCATCAATACCGCTATGCGGCATGGAATAGGGATCAATCTATGCAAGATGAGCCAAGCCTGGTGATCACAGGGGGCACATTAAGCTTTGATGGCAGTGGAGGGAATCATTTTTATACCTTTACTAACAACGGTTATCGTTACGTTTGTCATGTTACTGCGCTTGGTACTGAACACTCGCCATCAGGGCTGTTAGAGGTGTTTAAAAATAATGTACAGATATTGTCTGAGCCTGTTTTAAGTTATTAGTATGTTCTTCTTATTTTGCACTACACTTATTCTTCCAAAGGAGTTTTTCTAAAGGAGTAAGTTATGGGTACAAAATTCTGGGTGATCAGAGCCGCTAAAGTTTTTACGCTGGTGTCTATTTTATTATTTATGATAGAAATTCTAAAAGGTCACGAGACACTCAGCGCGTTAGGTTTTGCGCTACTTTGGTCTTTTATTGCCACGGCCATTTTTATTGCAACCCGTTTATATCATTCATCAAAAGGGCGCCACTGTGCACTTTGTAATGACACCCCTGATGATAAAAAAGTAAGCTAACTTAGGTTATTAATAAACACGCCGCCCCAGACCAACACACAAATTGTTAGAGCAATCAGTACGGCTGCGGATCCTAAGTCTTTAGCTAGGCCTGATAATGGATGAATTTCAAGGCCTATTCGGTCTATGGCGGCTTCAATTGCCGTATTGACGACTTCAGCAAACATCACAAATAGCACTGATACAAGCAGCATTATTTTCTCATACAGGCTGATCTGCCAGACAAAAACCACTGCTATGGCAAGGACCAACAGTATCAGCTCTTGTTTAAAAGCAGACTCATGCTTTGCTAACCACGTGAATGCTCGTTGGGAGTTTTTGAATGCGAGGAGGATACGTTTAATGCCAATGGGTTTGTTAGTGCTATCAAATTGCATAGTTTGAAATCTCTATTTCGTTAGCTTTGTGTTGAGCAAGCATTAAAAATATCTTGCTCTGGGCGATATTCAATGCTTTGTATATGAGTTAAGCCAAGTAGGGTGTCAAAAATGTTATCGTGCGAAAAAGCATGGTTACGCTGCTGTTCGATACATTGATTAAAGCGGGTATCGGCCAGTTTATTACTCCAAAATAGCATAGGCACATGGGTTTGCTCTTTAGGCGCTAATGCATATGGGAAGCCATGTAAGTACAAGCCTTTTTCACCCAGTGATTCACCATGATCAGAAACATACAGCAGGGCTTTATCATCCGCCGGACTGTTTTGCAGTAATTTAATAAGCTTACTCAGCACTAGGTCGGTATAAGCAATGGTATTGTCATACGTGTTTGTCAGTTGCTCAGTGCTACAATTTTGAATATCGCTACGTGGGCAGTCCGGCAAAAATTTAGTGTATTTTTCTGGATAGCGGCGATAGTAAGTTGGTCCATGTGAGCCAATCATATGTAATACCACTAGTTGGTGCTTCGCATGACTCTTGGCAAGCTTTGCAGCTAATGCTTCAACCAATACTTCATCAAAACAATAACGTCCGTCACAAAGTGGGTTGCTCTTTGTGGGTTCTACCGTTTGTGAGTTTACTCGTGCGCAAACCCCTTTACAGCTGCTATTGTTATCAATCCACGTTACTTCTACACCACTTCGTTGAATGATATCTAGGGCATTTTCTTGGCTTTGCGCGATGCGTGAATCATAGTGATTGCGGTCTAAGCGCGAGAACATGCAAGGTACAGAAATGGCCGTTGCGGTGCCACATGAACTAACATCACTGAAATATTTAACGCCAAGTTTAGGGGTATATTGATTAGTCGGCTTGTTGTAACCTTGCAGTGAAAAGTTTGCTGCACGGGCTGTTTCACCTACCACCATAATTGTCAGTGAACTTTGTTTCTTAGCTAATAGGTGCGGTGTTTTATCTAAGACTTTAAATGGTAAAGGTGGGTAAAAATAATTATCGCGTAGGTACTTATAGCCCGCAGTGTAAAATGCAAAAGGAGTAATGTAGCTAGTTAATTGGCGATTATTACGCCCTACAGAGGCGTAATCTTTATAAAAAGGAACGGCAATAACAGCTACAGCAATAAACGCTGTAACGTTAAGAAATGCAAAGCTTTTAAGACGAATACGAAAGTTTCCGATAATTTTAAAGCGAGAAAACAAGTAAGCAGGCAGTACGCCTAGCACAGTAATAAAAGCGATAACTTGTACATTAAGATATGAAAATGCTTCGCCTGTATTTGTCTCTAAGATATTTTGCAGCATGCTTTTATCAAAGATAACACCGTAATTTAAGGTTGCATAAAACAACAATGATGAAACCACGATGCTTGTTAAAAGCACGGGTTTTACGAAGGTGATTAACGATAACCAACTTAACACCATTGCCGTCAGTGCTAATAAGAAAAACGGTACGCTTGCTATAAATAACCAATTGACATGTTCAGGTTTGCTGGCTGCTTCAAGCGTGTTAAATAAAAACAGGCCATTAAATGCAATAACCAAGTACAACGACACCAACCAGACAAATTGGCTATAGCTAACGTGCCATTTTTGAGTAAAGAGTTGTTTAATTTGCATGATCATAATCATTCCTCATCGCTACGATTTATTTGGTAAGCGATACAACTGTTCGGTATAAGCTAAATTGCTAAATAAGACGTGCGCTAAGGCTTTTTTGGCAAGCCCAACGCTGCTACCTGTGTTATCGATGGCAACTTGGGTTTTACTTGTAAGGTCATAGCGCCAATAGCTCACTTTTTGGTTTGGCATCAGGATCACGGCTTGACCATTTTCTACGTAAGCAAAGTTGTCGTAGTACTGCATCATGGCGCGCTCTACAGGGTATTGTTTCGTTAAATCATAACCAAGCATAGGGGTTGCTTGCTCAACGCCTAATAACGACAACAAAGTAACAGGTAAATCAATTTGGCTGACTAAGCGAGTATCGCGCTTTGCATCCATATCACTATTTAGGATCACAGCAGGGATATGGAATGATTTAAGCGGCACAGGCTCTGAACCAAACACGCGCACATCATGATCTGCAACCACTAAAAAGACGGTGTCTTGCCAGTAATCTTGCGTTTTTGCTTTTGCGATGAATTTACCGAGTGCATAGTCAGCATATTTGATTGCTAGGTCGCGTTTGTAGTTTTCTGGGTCGTGGCCTTCAGGCAGTGTTACTTTACTCTCTGGAATATCGAATGGGTCGTGGTTACTTGACGTAAACACAAGGCTGAAAAATGGTTTGCTTGATTTATTTAGCTCACTTAGCTCTATATCAGCTTGATTGAACAAGTCTTCGTCGCTTGCTCCCCAAGATGAGATAAACTCTGGGCTTTGCATGTCATTAATATCGACAATATCGCTAAAGCCATTCCCTAAGAAAAAGCTTTTCATATTATCGAAATGACTTTCACCGCCATAAATAAACTGGGTGGTATAGCCGGTGCGGCTTAATACATCAGCAAGAGAGAAAAAGTTACGCTGAGATTTAGAAAGTTTGACCACCGAGCGCGAAGGAGACGGGGTAAACCCGGTTGTTACCGCTTCAATCCCTCGAACAGAGCGTGTGCCAGTGGCATATAAGTTATCAAACCCCCAGCCTTGTTGATAAAGCTTATCTAGTTCAGGAGTCACTCCAATGCCACCTAGTTCACCAACAAAGCGTGCGCCTAAGCTTTCTTCTAAAATGATCACTAAATTCTTTTGCTTGCCTGTGTTAAAAGGTGTGTTGTTGGCAAGGGTAGGGATACTCTCAGTGATAAACTGCTGTTTATAGGCTGCTTGCTTTACTGTTTGTAAAATCTCATCACGTGGCATAGTACCGTATAAACTACTGGCATTTTTTTCATTGCCCATATTCTTAATAGCAAAGGCGACACTGTAAGTTGAATTAAGGGCTAAGGAGTTAACTAGTGAGTCACTTGAAAAGTACACTAATGCAGGGTTTAACGGGCGATGGCTTA
Source organism: Pseudoalteromonas sp. S1650 (assembly GCF_005887195.1). Taxonomy (NCBI): domain Bacteria; kingdom Pseudomonadati; phylum Pseudomonadota; class Gammaproteobacteria; order Alteromonadales; family Pseudoalteromonadaceae; genus Pseudoalteromonas; species Pseudoalteromonas sp. S1650. The sequence continues at coordinate 17,210 of NZ_PNDF01000014.1, forward strand.
CTGTGCCCCTTGCGCTAATTAAGCAAACTAATAAAGTGGTAACCAGTATCACCACTTGGCCAACCGTTTTAGCATTTTGCTGTTTGCTAAATGCTGTATTTATATAACGGTACGCAAAGACACAGCTAAGCGTTGCAATAATTAAAGTGCTTATCATGGCAAACAGGTGGCCATGTAATAGCATAGAAAAGACTTCTTGAGGGTAGTCTAGGTATTCAACAAATAAACGATTTGGTCGTACATCGTATTGGGTAATAAACGCGGGAGTCGAAGCCTCTACAACCACGATTAAAGTCACAACTATGCTGCTATAAAGAGTAAAAACATGCTGAAAAAAAGCGGTTTTTCTGCGCACAAGCAGATCAGCGAGTAACATCAAAACAGCCAAGGCTGACAAGTAGCCTAAACTACTTAAGTCGACTCTTAAGCCGCCAAATAAAACGGCAAGGCAATCGCCATCAGCTAACCTTTGGTGTTGCCATACAAGCAAGGCTATTCTCGACAGTATAAAAACTGACATTAAAATTAATGAAAAACGGAACAAAGGTTTTAAAACAGAGAGTTTTGCTGTCATAGTCGTACTTACTTAATCGAAACTACGGCAATACTAGGAGTCGAAACTTAAGAAACCCTGATGGTAATCTTAATATTTTCTAAACTAGAAAAACTTCAGTAAATCTTAAGTGAACCTTAAGATTAAAAGCGTAACCTGATGACGCTAAAGCGGTTTTTACCTAAATGAGTAACTTATGAAATTGTTGATTATAGAAGACTCGGTGTCATTAAGACGTAGTCTACGAATTGGCCTTGAGAACCTAGGTTTTACTATTGATGAAACCGGCGATGGTGCTGAAGGTTTGAGTATGGCAATGACAGGTGAGTACGAATTAATCATACTCGATATTATGTTACCCAGTATTGATGGTATTACGTTATTACAAACCATAAGAGCAAAACAGCTTGATGTGCGTGTGCTAATTTTATCTGCCAAGCAAGAACCAGAAGACAGAGTGAAAGGGTTACTCACCGGGGCCGATGATTACCTGACCAAGCCATTTTCGTTTGATGAGCTGCACGCAAGGTTATTAAATTTAATGCGTCGCGGCGGCCTGAAAACAATCAGTGATGTGATCCGCATCGATAACTTGGCTTTAAATTTACAATTAAAACTCTTGCAAGTTGATGAAACTGTAATCGATTTAACCCCCAACGAATATAAAATAGTCGAGTGTTTGTTTAGTAACCAAAATAAAGTGATCACTGCTGAAAAGTTAAGTACTTATATTGCAGGGCAATATGACCTAGTTTCAAAAAACTCTATTGAAGCGCATTTATCCTCAGCGCGTAAAAAGGTGAGGGCAGCAGGTAGTGAACTACCTATTCAAACTAAGCGTGGTTTTGGTTATATCATTCAAGGAAAATAATGAAGTCAATTCGCAGTAGGTTAGTAACCACATTATCGATTACTATAACGGGGCTAGTGCTGAGTATTTTAGTTGCTACTGATATCGCCGTTGATAGTTGGATTGATAACGAATTTAATCGTGGTATGAAATCCAAAGCCGGTATGCTTATGTCATTGATTGATATTGACGAAGAAGGAATTGATTTTGATTTTTCAGGGCTGTTTATGCCTGAGTTTTCTGGAAATACAGAAACTGAGTATTTTCAACTTTGGTCGCAGTCTGGCGTGTTCGCGCGTTCAGAAAGTTTGGATCTTTTCTCACAAAAGAGCTTACCTTTAGAAAAAATTAAACTGGGCGAGACAAAAATCATCAATATCGAGTTACCTGATGGTCGAAATGGCCGGGTTATTTATACTCGCTTTATACCGCCTTTAGACCTAGATGATGATGAAGACCTCACTGAAGGTGTTAACACCTCTTTGCAACAACCCATCACGTTAGCTTATGCGGCTTCATCAGAAGAAGTTGATTTTGTTTTATGGCTAATCGACGTTATTTTTGTTGTTTCTACTGTGTCGGTAATTGTATTCATTCGTCTATTTGTGCGTAAATCAGTCGACAGTTCTCTAGCGCCGCTGAATAAACTAAACCGGGATATTAGCCAACTGAGTATTGCTGATAAAAATGCTGTAATCGCAATAGAAGAACCTGTCAAAGAGTTGCAACCCATTGTTGATAGCTTAAATGCTTTTATCCAAGAAAACCGCCAGCTTTATTTTCGAGAAAAACGCTTAACCTCAGATATTGCTCATGAGTTAAAAACGCCGATTGCTGAGCTTATAAATATGGCTGAAGTGGCCATTCGTTTTCCAAATGAAAAAGAGCTTGAGGAAGACTTCAAACCCGAAGTGCTAAAAATTAGCCAGCGCTTAAAGAGTATTGTGTCGAACTTATTACTACTGCATAAGTACAGTGATGAAGCACTCCCAAAGCAAGATGCATGTGATTTAAATCAGGTTATTTTGCGCACCTTAGAAAAGTGTGATTTAGAGCGGGTTAAGTTTGAGTTTCAAGATGATATTCCTGCCGTTGTCAGTAACTTATTTGCCCTTGAATCAATTATCACCAATCTTGTAAATAACGCAAAACAATACAGCCCCGATGAGAGCATCGTGACTGTAAGCACGCTATTGAGTAAAGATGATAAGTTGTATCTCTCTGTTACAAATGAATTAAAAGTCCCATTAACAGAAGACGATTTGAGCCAGTTATTTGATCCACTCTGGCAAAAAGACAGTGCCAGAACCTCTAATGATAACTTTGGGTTAGGCTTATCTATTGCCAAATCGTTAAGTAAAGCAATTGATGCTGAACTTCAGGTGTCGTTAAGTGGGCAAAACATAACCTTTAGTTTGATTATTTCTTAAGGCTTTGCAGGCGTTTAATATGTGTGCAACACTGAGGTTATCAAAAAGAAATTAATAACAATAAGGAACAACACGATGGGAAAAATTATAGGTATTGCTTTAATCGTTATTGGTGTGGCGCTAGCCGTATGGGGATATAACGTTTATGATTCTGCAAGTGCGCAAATTAGCCGTACTTTTAGTGGTGATACACCAATTGAAGCTTGGCTCGGTATGGTCGGGGGCGCAATTTGCGCAATTGTGGGTATTTTAAAAGTTAAATAACCGCAAACATTGAAATCAATTAGCTAATACCTGATACTGTTTTTATATACAGTATCGGGTTTGGCTATGAAAACACAATTACCAGCAAAATATTATTTAAGTCACTTCTTTGAGCTTGCTGAATTTATTCAATCTCAGTGCAAGCATCTGCTTCTAGCAGAGCAGCAGTTATTTCTTGAAAAACTCCTTCAGCTTGATGAGCAAAGCTTATGTACTTTGCTACGTATATATTCTCGAAAGCCAAAAATCGTTGCGTTGTCATCTTTAAATTATGAAGAGATCCCCAACCTGCACGGTGCTATTTTTAAGCTAAAACAGCAAGGGCTGGTGGCACATCCTAGTAGTGACGAATTAGATCTATTGCTTGAGCATTTAACCAAGCCAACCCTGTTAACCTTATTAGCAAATGATGAGTTAATGGCGACTAAACCTGATTACAAAAAGTCAGCCAGTAAACAGCGCTTGACCCAACTGTGTAAAGAGCATATTGATCGCAACCACAGTGAATTAGAGGCGTTGTTTAGTCAGTTCGTGGTCAATAGCCGTTGCCAGTATTATGAATACTTTGAGTTTTTACATAGCGGCCGACTAAGTGGCGGCGATATCAATCATCAAAATCGTTTTGTGATGCGTGATTTAGGGATTGCAAAAGTGCGAGCTGATGTGAGTGAGAGCATCTCTCGTTTTCAAACGCTAGCCGAAGCACAAACGCATTATCAATTAAATAAGCTGCGAATGCAGTTCAAAGAAAGTGACTCAGAATCACAGTATCAAAATTTAGCCCAAGCGCTTTTAGCCATTAGCTGTGAAGATGAATTAGCCCAGAGTATCAAAAACAAGTTATTGATCCGTTTGTATAAGCAGCTTAAAGAGCATGACTTAGCATTTGCATTTGAATTACTTGAGCACTGTGAAGGCAGTAGTGAAGCGCAAGAGCTGGCAATTCGTCAGCGTTACAAACAAGGTGATAAAAATTGGGTTGAACAAAAGCTTGAGCAAGTTATTCAAGACCCGCTTGATGATGGCATTTTATATTTTGCAGAGGACTTTTTACAGCGTAAATATAATAAGCAACAACGCTCACGCCTAACACAAATGCTCATCGATACCGAGCATCAATTAGAGGTTGATGATATTTACCGTGGCGATGTAGAGCAAGGAGTGTGTGAGCATTATCAACAGCTGGGTAATACGGTTTTTTTTACCGAGAATAATCTTTGGTTGAGCTTCTTTACCTTAACGTTTTGGCAAGAGCTCTTTATAGAGACTCCGCACCCGCCGTGTAATGAATTTGATCTTTATCCAAAGGTGTTGCTGGCTGATTGTTTTTACACAGCGCAACAAACACAAATTGAGCAAAAGCTTGCCAAATTCACTAGTAATGAAGCCTTATATAAATATGTTTGCAAAAACGTAGGGCAGTTTTATGAAGCCCCCAATAGCGTGTTTGTGTGGCACAGCGACATGTTAGAGCCGCTAGAGGTATTAATAAAACACAGCCCGCTTGCAAATTTAAAAGCGCATTTACTACAAATGACAAAAACCTTTAAGCAGCTCAAAGATGGCTACCCAGACTTGATGGTGTTAAAGGGGGATACACTCACCTTTGAAGAAGTGAAAGCCCCTGGCGACAAATTAAGACGCAACCAACTTGTCAGTATTGAGGTGTTAAAACAACAAGGCTTTGCAGTAAATATCGTTGCGGTAAATTGGTTTAATGATCCGAATCGTATTTACAGTGTGGTGGATATAGAAACCACCGGCGGCGTACAAGGTAATAATAAAATTACCGAAATAGCGGTTGTGCAGTTACAAGCGGGTGAAGTAATCAATCAATGGGCGAGTTTAATCAATCCTGAGCGCAGTATTCCTGCTTTTATCACCAAGTTAACGGGGATAAACGCTGCTATGGTTCGTGATGCGCCACGCTTTGAAGAGATTGCCGATACACTGCGCTCACTATTAAAAGGCAGTGTATTTGTTGCTCATAATGTGAATTTTGACTTCGGCTTTATTCGCAAAGAATATGGTGCACTTGGGCAAGGCTTTAAAATGCCAAAGCTATGTACTGTAGTTGAATCACGAAAGGCATTTCCAAAGCTTAAGTCATATTCGCTTGGTAACTTAGCGGCACATTTTGAATTGAATTTAACGAATCACCATAGAGCGTTAGCTGATGCAACTGCCACAGCAGAGTTGTTAAATCTGATTCAACAAACACAATCAAAAAAGGCGAGTTAAACTCGCCTTTTCACTTAGCTATGTCGTTATTCGTATTCGATAGGGTCGGTAACCTTGTTTAATGCAAAGGCTTCTAAGCGCTCTTGGCAAGCACCACATTTACCACAGGCCTTGTCGCGGCCGTTGTAACAGGTCCACGTTTGGCTGTAGTCAAGACCCATTTTTAAACCGTCTGTCAAAATGTCGATTTTGGTATTGTTTAAGTATGGGCTGAAAATTTCAACAGCGTCGTAGTTGGCAATACGGCAAACATCATCCATTTTTTGTACGAACTCAGGGCGACAGTCTGGATAAATTGCATGATCGCCTGAGTGGGCACCGTAATAAACTTTACTAGCCTTTAAAGACACCGCATAACCCACAGCCAGTGAGAGTAAAATCATATTGCGGTTAGGCACAATTGTGCTCTTCATGCTTTCTTCTTCGTAGTGACCTTCTGGTACTTCGATATCATCAGTTAGTGATGAGCCACCAATCAATTGGTTGATCGCTGAAATATCAACAATCTTGTGAGAAACACCTAACTTTTCACATACTTGAGCAGCTACTTTAAGCTCTTTAACATGACGCTGGCCGTAGTCGAAAGACAGGGCATACACTTCGTGGCCTTGTTGCAGGGCTTTATTTAATACGGTAAATGAGTCCATACCGCCGGAATAAATCACAACTACTTTTTGCGTCATATCTGTTTTGCTCTTACTTTTGATAGAGGTTTACTTCAGGGCGCGATATACTACACGGCTCGGGCCTAAATAACAATTTTTGCGCGTGTTTTTGGTTTTTTGATGGTATGTATTTTATACCGTTGCGTCGTAAGTGAGATGTCTTTTGTACAAAATTAACGAAGTGTTTGAAACAATTCAAGGTGAAGCGAGTTTTACGGGTACACCTTCAATCTTTTTACGTTTACAAGGCTGCCCTGTGGGTTGTGCTTGGTGTGATACAAAACAAACATGGGACGTTGATAATGTGTATAAAGTGTCACTTGATGACACCGTTGAGAAAAAAGCAGACTCAGATCATTGGGCAGAAGCAACAGCGGAGCAAGTGTTAGCGCTATTTAAAAAACGTGGCTACAACGCAAAACATGTGGTGATCACCGGTGGTGAGCCTTGCATGTACGACTTAAATCCAGTGTGTGAATTATTACATGCAAATGGCTATTCGACTCAAATTGAAACCAGCGGTACATTTGAGATTTTAGTCCCTGAGCAGACATGGGTGACTGTATCACCAAAAATTAATATGCGTGGTGGCTATAAAGTATTACGCAGTGCAATGCAGCGCGCTGATGAGATTAAACACCCAGTGGCAATGCAAAAGCATGTGGAAGAGCTCGAAGATTTATTCTTAAAAACAGGTGTGAATCCACGTTTAGTGTATCTACAACCAATTAGCCAAAAGATCTCAGCAACTAAACTTGCTATTGAAACCTGTATTGCAAAGAACTGGCGTTTATCGGTTCAAGTACATAAATATTTAGGAATTAGCTAGGGTTTAGCCGTCAGCCGTCTGATCTGACCCCGATAAAGTAGACACGGGGTTTAATCTTTCTAGTTAAAAACAAAAAAGCGTTGCACCATGGCAACGCTTTTATACTATGTTCTTGTAACTCGTAACTATCAATTCTGCGCTAAATAGTCCAACACCACCTGATGATGGTCTTTGGTTTTGAACTTATCAAACACATGTTTGATTTTACCGTCTTGGCCTACAAGGAAGCTAATACGATGAATTCCTTCGTATTCTTTACCCATAAACTTCTTGTAACCCCAAATACCAAAGGCATCAGCAATCGCGTGATCTTCGTCGGCTAATAAATCAAAGTTAAGCTCTTTTTTGGTTTCAAAATTCTTTAAACGCTTGATTGGATCAGGGCTGATACCTACAACACGTGTATTTAATTTAGCTAGCTCAGCTTTTTCATTACGTAAGTTTTCTGCTTGCACAGTGCAACCTGGTGTTGATGCTTTAGGGTAGAAATAAACCAGTACTTGCTGCTCTTTTAAAAGATCAGCGAGTACGATAGTTTCGTCATTTTGATTTTGTAAACTAAAAGCTGGGGCTGTGTCGCCTGCTTGTAATGGATTAATTGTTTTCATGCTTTGCTCCTTAGCGAATGCGTCTGAAAATATAATCTACGTTCAAACTACGAGAAAGATCTTCAAAGCTCACTTTAAAGTTATCAATATCGACTTCAACAGGAATATTAAACTCAAGTTCACAGCGCATTTTAAGCTCGTCATCTTCATCATAAGTGTCCGATTTAAGAGAACAAATGCTGATGTTGTTATCAGCAAAAAAGCGCGTAACTTTACTTAATGTTCCTGGTGTATCAATACCTGTGTATTCGAGGGTGTAACCGGCACAAAATTCACATGCAACATGACTTGCAGTGCGTTTCATCATGGTTAAAAGGCCTAGTTCCATTCCTTTAGTTGGCAAAGTATGTTCAATGCGGCTAATTGCCGACATATCACCTGCTAGTAGCATGATAAAGGTGAACTCGTTGCCCAAAATAGCAATGCGACTGTCAATTATATTGCAATGGCAATCACTCACTAACTGAGTTAATTCGCTGACGATACCGGGTCTATCTTCGCCAATCGCAGTGAGTACTATCTGATGATTTGTAAAAGCAGTCATGGAATTTTAAATACCTAGTAATTAACAATACCAATGGATATAAGCTTGATTAAGCTTTAATTTCACGTGAGTTTAATACCGCACGGCGGCGAAGTTTAACATAATTTGCTTAGTTAACGATAGCGACGATTAATTAAGCCGTGAATAAAGTGCGCTCTTTCTTGTTTTTAGGGGCATCAGAAAGTACCATAGTTAAAATTTTGCAAGGCGATAAGCATTCAAACACGTTACGCTAGCCCAATCTATTCGGGTTTTTTGCATAAAAACAAGAAATGTAAAGTTAAAAGTGATTTTACAGTGAACCAAATCGGTATTACCCACTCATATATTTGTTAAAAGAATTAAGGGTTTGCTAAGGAGAAATATCTGTGCAGTATTGGATCTCAAAGGCGCTTGCTGTAAGCGTAGTGGTAAGTTTAACTGGGTGCGGTGTATTTACCGACGAAGCGCACCACAAACGCAATTATCGTGCTAATCAACCAGTCAAAGCACCTGAAGGTTTAGCGCAACCGGCTCAAGATCCGACATATAAAATGGACGTTGCGCAATACGACAATAACCCTGAAGCGAAAAACTACCGTCCGCCAGCACAGGTTATTACCATTGCTCAAGGTAGTTGGGTAGAAGAGGGTGACAAAGATGCGCGTGTTTATTTTGATAAAAACGACGGTATTGTTGATTTAGACGAGTTTATTTGGGACTCGATCCACGCCGTGTTGAACGAAAAAAATACTTCTGCAATAAAAGAAGATAAGCTTTTAGGAAGTGTTGAAACAGATTGGTACACAATTATAAAACCAGAAGATGGTTGGTTTTGGGAAAGCGAAACCGAAGTATCACAACAACGTTTCTTATTTACTATTGAAGAAAAATCGCACCAACGTACTGCGTCATTAAATGCTAAGTTAGTAGATTATAAAAGCGATAGTCAACCACTTACACCGCTTTTACAGCAACAGTTAGAAGTGCGTGCGTTAAACCAAGTTGTCGCTGAATTTGATTATCGCTATCGTCAACTTGAAGTTGAAATGCGCAAAAAGCAAGGTGTTATCTCGTTAGAGATGGGGTTTGATGACAAAGGGAATGCAGCTTTAGTGACTGAGCAGGACTACTTTGCTGTGTTTGAGCGTTTTTCAGGTTTCTTAGAGCGCTTATCTTTCACTATTGTAGAAATTGACCAAGATCGTGGTTTGATCACGGCTGATTATAAAAAGCCAGAATCAAGCGTATGGGACTCAATTTGGGGTGAAGAGTTAGCTGAGCTACCAATTGAAGATGGCCAATATCAAATTCTTGTTAGTCGCACTAAAGAAGGTGGCACAAGCTTAACGTGGATGGATTCTGCAGGCACAATTCTTGAGCCAGGAACAATGAATGATCTCCAGCAAGCATTAGAGAATGCACTGCGTCAGCGCGGTATTAATATTTAATAATTATAATAGTTAAAACCACCACAAAAAGAGCTTAGCCGCTCTTTTTGTGGTTTTTACAGGTTGAAAATATGTCTAACTTAAACACAGCCCATCGCAGTGACTTGCGAACCTTGTTTACCTTTTTCGTTCCCTCACTTATAGGTGTCTTCTTGTTTATGACGCCGGTACCCATAGGTGAGGCAATGACCATTCCGATTGCTGTTATGGCAAAAGCTGTGCAGGCGTGGATAGCTCCTTTCGCGCTTGGTTTAATTACGAGCATTGTTTGCATTACCGGTATTTTATCTTTAGTGATAAAGTTGTTTAAACCCCAGCCATTACTTAAGTTCTTTATAATTAAACATTTATTTGATGTTAGTTGGTTGTGGTTGAGTGTTCGTTTATTAGGCATGGTTTTTATCGTTTTGACCTACACAAAACAAGGGCCTGAAATGATTATTTCCGGTAATACCGGTGCACTGGTTTTAAACGACTTGTTGCCTGTGTTGTTTTCTGTGTTTGTTTTAGCGGGCTTACTATTACCGTTATTATTAAACTTCGGCTTGTTAGAGCTAGTCGGTACCTTATTAACTAAAGTGATGCGTCCACTTTTTGGTGTGCCAGGTCGCAGTGCGGTTAACTGTGTAGCATCTTGGTTAGGTGATGGTAGTGTGGGTATTTTGATGACCGCTCGTCAGTATGAAGATAAACATTATACACAACGCGAAGCTGCCATTATTGGTACTACTTTCTCTGCAGTATCAATCACCTTTTGTTTAGTTGTTATTGGCCAAGTAAAGCTTGAACACTTGTTTGCACCGTTTTATTTAACAGTGTGTTTGGCGGGTTTTGTTGCGGCATTAATTGTGCCTCGCTTACCACCATTACGCTTCAAAAAAGACCTATATTTTGATGGCTCAGAGCCTGATAAAGACGCAGAATCAGTGCCTGAAGGTAAAACATTAGTCTCTCATTCACTTGATGTGGCGCTTGCCAAAGCACGCACTGCACCGGGTTTTGCTGGTACAGTGAAAGAAGGTCTACATAACGCCTTTGATATGGTATTCGCTGTGTTACCTGTCGTTATGGCTGTGGGCACATTTGCCTTGATTATTGCTGAATATACGCCAATTTTTGAATATATGGGCAAGCCGTTTGTGCCATTTTTAGAGCTATTACAAGTACCTGAAGCTGAGGCCGCAGCACAAACAATTATGGTTGGATTTGCTGATATGTTTATTCCGTCAATTCTTGCAGCGGGTAGTATTGAAAGTGATGTTACACGGTTTATTATCGCAGCAATGAGTGTGACGCAATTGATTTATATGTCGGAAGTGGGAGCACTGCTTTTAGGTAGTAAAATTCCGGTTAATATTATCGAATTGTTCTTCATCTTTATTTTAAGAACTTTAGTGACATTACCGGTGATTGTCTTAATGGCACATTGGTTAGTGTAATCTTAGCTAAAGCATTAAATAGAAAAGCCCTGATTATTCATCAGGGCTTTTCTTATCTTCATTATCATCGCTTTTAGGTACTTTGAAGTCCATTTTTGCTGCATGTTTTAGCAACATAAGGTTACCAATTACTACACCAAACACAGCAACAACAATGGCTATAATTTGCCAAGTTTCCATCTTGAAATCCTGCCGATATACACAGCGATATAGTAGCACTTAAAATCGTCTTGCATAAGACAGTGAAATAAAATCAAGGCCAGGGTTAGGGCTCTTGAAACCCGCATTTGAGTAATGTAAATATCTAAGTGCTAAGCTTGAGTCGTCACCTAAATCTGCAACTAGACCCAATCTATCTTCAAACTGATAGTGAGTACTAACGTTTTTGCCTGCAAAACGGGTGTCGTCCAACAGTGAAACGCCAATCCCAAACTCCACATAAACAGGCATGTTTTTCACATTAAACACAGGGTATTGGATCACCGGAGACATAGCTAACACGATATTAGTTTGATGTTTGTTGTCTTTGCCATACTGCCAAATATTAAAACTAGATTCGAAGTACAAGCGGGCGTGTTGCAAGGGCAACTTTTCATTGGGTACATGGTACTGATAGGCCAGCTTTAGACCTTTTACATCACCTTCACCTTGGATGTAATCAATGGCATAACCATGATTTGAAGCTGAATAACTTGGTGCTGCTAAAAGAGCAGCTGCACTCAAAATAAGTGCTTTTAATGGCTTTTTAAATTTCATTTCGGTACTTCTCATTATGTCGATGAGCAAGTAAATAAGGCGGTGCTAGGGGCTTTTCAATGTGCAAAAAAACACAGAAGCTGTGCACATTCTCATATTTCTTAGCAATTAGCTGAAAACTATGGAAAAAATCGATTGGTGCTTAATTGGCATTAAAACGGTGTCGGATTGTTTCTTTTTTTATGGATTTAATATCGGTATATTAGCGAAAATTTTCGTTGAGAGGTGAATACGATGACCAAACTAGTTAACTCATTTTTGCTAATTGCAGCATTTTTTGCCGCATCTGCTTTTGCCAGTGAAGACCGCTCGCCTAAGCAACTATTAGAATCAGTCACAGCAGATTTATTTGTTGATATCGCAAATGTAAATGCGAAAGGCGATGCAAGCTCAGAAGCAATGGCGAACATTGTAGAAAAACGCTTATTGCCGCACATGGATATTAAGTTTGTATCGTATAAGCTTTTAGGTAAGCACATTAAAGGTCTGCGCCGTGAACAAGCCGTTGATTTTATTGCTGCGGTTGAGCATTACTTAACAGTGACTTATGCCGGCGCGCTAATGAAATACACAGGCCAAAAAGTAATTTTTGATCAATCACAACTCATCGACGATGGTTATGCAACTGTTAAGACACAAATTGTTGATGACAATGCGCCAGCCATTGATTTGCACTTTAAATTACGTCAAGGCAAAGATAAGCAATGGAAAGTATACGATATCGTTGCTGAAGGTATCTCACTGTTAAGCGCAAAGCAAAAAGAAGTGCTGCAGCGCATTAGCCAAGTTGGCATTGATGAAGTGACACACGAATTAGCAAGTAAGTAAGTCAGCTAAAAAGCGCGATTACCTTCACCTCATCGGGCTTTTTAGTTACTTTCAGTCTCCAACCAAGCAGTGAGTACCGTCCATGTGCCGCTGCTTTTCTATTTTCTTTAAAAATCACCTACTTTGCGCTAGCACCTGTAACCCTCTGTGGTAGAATCATACTACTTTTCTTGTTTACCAAAGTATCTATCAGATACTGTGTTATTGGTCGCAATATTAAGCAAACTGTCAGTTAAATTTTGCTATAACTGAGTGCTTAATTAGACATCGAATAATGTGCAGCGGAGTTGTGTTTTTTTAATGGAAAATGTACTGATTTGGCCAAAGGAATACCCGTTACTGATCAAAGGATTAGCTGAGCAAAACGGGGCTTATATTTTAGACGCTTTAGAAGCTTGGCCGGCATGTCGTTCTACTAATGAAGATGACGGTGTGTGTACGACGGTTCTTCCGCCTATTTACTATCTTACATGGTTGACTCCTCTTGAACCGTTTGAAGAGTGTTATTTCCAACACATCTCTGAATTTGATGAAGCTGCGCTGCATTACATTAATGCTATGAAAGCGCACTTTTTAGAAAACGACTACACCCCTGAGAGTCTTGTTTTAATGTTATGCCAGCGCTTAGAGAAATACGCTAGCGCATTTGCTCAATCGGCTGTTAAAACACCTATAACTTTGATTCACCAGTTATTTAATCGTCGCTATTTTACTGTGATAGAACATGTGCTTAATCACGGTGCAAAAATGTCTGCGGACGATGTATTAGAGCTGTGGACCGAAGTTGACTTTAGAGAGCGCTTTAGTGGTTTTATCCCTGATTCAGTGGCTGATCTTGAATCATTAACGGCGCTTGCAGCTGAAAAAGTTGCTCACGGTGAAGATTACTTCACCTTACTAAAACTTGTATCACCTGATGTTGATTCCGCATCGTTACTTGAACAAGCTTTACTTGCTCATTTAAGCCACGAAAATGCAAAACAAACCATGGCAAAGCGTTTTATTGAGCAAGGCGCAACAGGTGCATTAGCTGACGAAAACGGTAAAACAGCCTTTATGTGGGCAACCGAAAAAGGCTATGTGAATGTGGTTGAGACAATACTTGAACATCAAGATAAGAAGGCCCAAGACAACAAAGGGAATACAGCATTACATTACGCCGTATTAGCCGAGAATGGACCTTTACTGGTGTTGCTTTTAAAAGCGGGCTATGACTTTAGAGTTCGTAACAACGATGGTCTAAGTTGCTACCGATTAGCTGTAAGCATTAAAGCAGATAACTTAGTTAAATGCCTTGAGCATGACTTTGGTATTAAAGAGCTTTCGCCAGAAGGGCAGTTTGATCGCGTTAAAAAAGTGCACTTACTCCACGCGATTGTAACTGTGTTACTACCTGTGCAGTTGTTCTTCTTTTTTGACAATAGCATTGCTATTAAAAGTGAGTTAACGCTGGGCTTTACATTAGTTTCTATCTTATGCTTTTTCTTTGCTACAAGTTTAAAACGCTGTGCGCTGTACCCGCATATTCGTCATCCATGGGGGCTGTTTATTTTAAGATTGTTCTCACTATTTAGCTTAATTGGCCAAGTGGGTCTGGCAAGTATTGTCGCGCTAGCCACCTTAGCAGAGTTGGTGTGAACGCATAAAAACTAAATAAAGTGACATAAAAAAACGGCAACCTTGGTTGCCGTTTTTTGTTTTAATTAAGCTAAACGAAAGTGCTTATTTATCGTGCTCATGTGCCGCTTTTTCTTCGGCCAGCTCTTCTTTTAATTTACGTATCTTAAGGCCAAGCTCTTGCCCGCGATGGCGAGCATAATAAGTGCAACCAATAAACATCAGACTGGCAAAGATTAACTCAAGTAATACCCAAATCAGCTGTTCTTGTGCGACCCATAGTAATGTAAAACCATGGATAAAATAGAACATCACGATAAAGTTTGCCCACGCGTAGGTGTAAGGCTTATCTTGAATAATCCCTTTCAGTGGTAATAGAAGAGGGAGTATATAAACAACAAAGATAAAGCCGTTACTGTGGCCTTCTCTTGGGGCAATTAAAAACAACCAAGTTGGCATTAAAACTAATAAGCCGATATAACCAATCAGTGCAAAACGTTGGAATCGTTTTGTAATTGGTTTTTTGGCAACAGGCTGATTTAGCTCAGGTTCCAAGCTCATTTTAATTTACTCGCAATCAGTGCCAAGCGTTTTCCAACGCTTTGGCAAATTTTAATTTCGTCTTTACTTAACACATTGCTGTTATTGCTACCGGCCACATGACTCGCGCCGTACGGCGTACCGCCGGTTTCAGTTGCTAATAACTCAGGTACCTCATAAGGCACACCAAGCAACATCATGCCGTGATGTAACAACGGGAGTGATAGATTCAACAAGGTAGCTTCGTTACCACCGTGCATACTGCTTGATGACGAAAAAACGCAAGCAGGTTTATCTATCAGCTGACCTTTAAGCCACAGATCACTGGTGGTCTCCCAAAAACTCTTAGCTTGTGAGGCCATCATGCCAAATCGAGTAGGGGTGCCAAAGGCTAAGCCATCACAATTAATTAGATCATCTTTACTGATCACAATATCGTGTGGCTGACGTTTAACAAACGTGCGCAATAAGGCAGTAGCACCTTGTTGCTCAATCGACTCGGCTATCTCATGTGCCATTGCTTCTACAGAGCCATGGCTTGAGTGGTATAGCACAACAATGTTTATAGCCATTAAAGTACGCTTAATACGTTTTCTGGTGGACGACCCAGAGCAGCTTTGCCGTTATTTTCAACAATTGGGCGCTCGATTAGTTTTGGATTGGCAGCCATTGCAGCAATTAATTTGTCTTCGTTTTGTTCGTTTTTAAGCTCAAGCTCTTTGTAGATGTCTTCTTTAGTACGCATTAATTCACGCGCTGAAGTAAAGCCCAGTTGGCTAATTAAAGTCGAGATTTGTTGTTCATTAAGCGGTGTCTTTAGGTATTCAACAACGCTTGGTTGTACGTTATTGCTTTCTAATAGGGCAAGTGTTTCACGCGATTTTGAACAACGTGGATTATGATAAATAGTCACAGACATAGTGTGTTCTCACATTTAATAATTTGGCTTATTTTAGGGCAAGCGCCGCGAGACTTAAAGTCTCGCAAGCTCTTTTTGTAATTGACGGTATTGTGTAAGTAGGGCTTTTAAACGTTGTTGTTTAACTAGCTCTTCAGGCTCAACAAAGTTTAGTGCTTTTTGAATTTCATCTGCTGCTTTTAAATAAGCGCCATATTGGGCAAGCACATCGGCATGCGCTTCATGGTAGGAAGCCATATTTTCTTGCTTTTTATAGACATCAGCAATGAGCTCTTTGGCAAGATTGTTCTCAGATTTTGCTAATAAATAAGATTTTAAGATACGTTCAGCAAGGTCAAAATGTTTTGCTTCAATAGCGGCATTTGCATAGTTTAAGGCAATCACCTGATTGTTTGGTCTATCGATATCTAGTTTAGCTAAAAACTCTACTGCTTCATTCGCTTTACCTTGCGCAATAAGTAAGTCGGTGTGGGTATCAATATAAAATAAGTTCTTTGGATCTTGCTCAAGTAATGGATTCAAAATGCTGGCTGCTTCATCAAGCTTTTTTTGGTCCAACAAGCTAATACCCAAACCATATTTAAGTGCAGTGTCGTTATGAACGGTATTTTCACGCATTAATTTACGAAATAAATCTTCCGCGGCTTTTGACTTTTGCTGATAGCGAGCAATAACACGGCTCTTAGCTAGGTTAAACTCTAGGCTGTCGGAGTAGTGCCTTTTTGGATACTGCTCGGCACGTAAGCGCACATCAGAGACACGGCTTTCTGGTAATGGGTGAGTCAGCAAAAATGCGGGCGGCTTATATTTGTAGCGAATTTGTGCAGCAAGTTTAGTTAAAAACTCACTCGATTGGCGAGGATCAAACCCAGCATTATTTAAGGTCTGCATACCAATTCGGTCTGCCTCTTGTTCAGCAGCACGGCTATGAGTTAATTGACTAAACGCCGCTTGTGTCTGGTTTGCTGAGATAATTGCAATACCAGCATCAGGTGCCACTACAGTAGCTAAAATACCAGCAATCATACCAGCGATAGTTAACGCGCTGTTATCTTGCTGTTGTTGAATACGACGCGCTAAATGGCGCTGTGTTACGTGGGCAATTTCGTGCCCAAGTACTGAGGCAAATTGACTTTCGTTATCGGCTTGTGCCATGAGCCCTGTATGCACACCTACATGACCACCATAGAACGCAAAAGCGTTGATTTCAGGGTTATTAACCCAGAAAAAAGAAAATGGAAAACGAACATCGTTGGCGTTTGCGACTAAACGGCGGCCCAAAGTGGTCAGATACTCATCAAGAACAGGGTCATTGACAACGGGTGATGAGCCACGAATTTGCATCATCATCACTTCACCGATTGCTTGTTCTTTTTCAATCGGTAAGGCTTGTAATGCCGAGGTCCCTAAATCGGGCAGCTTAAAGTTAGTTTGTGCCTTCAACGGCTCACTGTGCAATATCGAAAATGTCAGTAATGCACTACACAGTGTAATAAAGGCTAATTTTAGTCGCATCTTATTCCTTGTTGATTTGCTCACCTAACATGACTTTTGCTAAATCTATTTCGTCGCTGCATGCTCGGCTGTCTTTTTCGCACAATTGATAGAAATCTTTTATTGTGACTCCATCTAGCTTAACAACGTTCAACTCCCGTTGTAAAAAAGTTATGATTTTATGCGCTACTTTATGAGCATGCAGAATTAAGGCTTTGTCAGCTTTGTCACCTCTTTCAAAGTAAAAAGCGATGAATTTATGAAGCTGGTTAAAACGAATAAGGTTTTTCATGGTGTGCGGATCCCACACCTTAAATTCCATAAAGCGGTTGTCTTTGATGTATTGGTCTACCGTCACATCTTTTGCATAAGGGTAGGCCCATAATTCGAAACCTCGGTCCGTAAAGCTTTGATGCAAAGCAATGCGCGGTTTTTGCTCACAGACAATTTCGCCCATGTCGGTTTCATGGCCACCTAATAAATCAAGGTTCCAGTTGCGTGGGTCAATTAATTGTTTAACGGCATTATCAAAACCGTGGTCTAAAATCCCTTCAGATTCGCTAACCGATGATGCGACCATATGATAAAAAGGCGGCAGCTCGCCCCAGTTTATTTGTTTTTTATACCAGTTTATCTCTTTAAGAGTTGGATTCGCAGGTAATTGCGCTTTATTATGCGAGCCAGGCATCAGGTTTCCTTTACTACCAGTTATTGAATAAGGATAAACTATTGTTTTGCGTGTTTTAAGAAAAAAATGAGTTGTTTCTCATTATAAAGACTTATTTTAGCAAGGTGCCTACATCTTATACTTATTATTCATATTAATAACGCAGTTGATTCGCTATGTTAACGGTTGATTTAAGGGACTATAAGTGCCCTCAACAATTTATTCAGTTTAAATTAGGGTTGAATAAGGCAGTATCGGCTCAACAAGCCGTGACTTTTACATTTAATGCTGCTGAGGCAACGGACGATATGCAGCGATTTTTAGAAAAACATCATTACCATTTTAAAATTGACCTAGAATTAGGTGTGCTAACAGTGGAGCCCATTCGTGTTTGAGTATGTAAAAGCCTGGTACGAAAATAAATTTTCTGATCCCCATTCAGTAACCTTGTTGTTATTGCTTATTGCAACCTTTGCATTTTTCTACTTTTTTGGTTCGTTAATCGTGCCTGTCTTAGTTGCCTTGGTAATTGCCTATTTACTAGATTGGCCTGTTGCTCACTTAGAAAAGCTGGGTTTGAAACGGTTTACCGCAACGATTCTAGTTATGCTGGTATTCAGTGGCTTGATGATTATGATTATTGTCGGCATGGGGCCTGTGCTTTGGCAGCAAACCAGCAATCTAGTTCAAGAAACGCCTTATATGATCGAAAAAGGTAAAGCACTGCTGTTACATCTTCCTGAAGATTACCCAAGTTTGATTACTGAAGATCAGGTTAAATCAATTGTTACCAGTGTTGAGACCAAAGCTATTGAGTTTGGTCAGTTGGTGCTATCGGTGTCATTAACTTCGATAAAAGACGTTGCAGCTTGGCTGATTTATCTTATTTTAGTGCCGCTCTTAGTGTTCTTTATGCTTAAAGATAAATTAGAGCTCACGCAAAGTGCTGAGCGTTTATTGCCTAAGCAACGTCGCTTGATCATTCAAGTTTGGCAAGAAATGAATCAGCAAATCATGAATTATATTCGCGGTAAGGTATTTGAAATTTTAATTGTTGGTACTGCATCTTTTATCGCTTTTGCAGTGCTTGACCTTCGCTATGCGGCTTTACTCGGCGTATTAGTTGGCTTGTCTGTGCTTATTCCATTTGTAGGGGCGGCATTGGTGACCATTCCTGTCGCTGCAGTGGCGTTATTCCAGTTTGGTTTAGAAACACAATTTTGGACTATTTTAATCATCTATGGCGTGATCCAAGCACTTGATGGCAATGTGTTAGTGCCGTTATTGTTCTCTGAAGCGGTAGATTTAAATCCAGTGTTCATCATCGTTGCAGTATTGTTTTTTGGCGGTTTATGGGGCTTTTGGGGCGTGTTTTTCGCAATACCGCTGGCTTCTTTAGTAAAAGCACTTATCAATGCCTGGTCTTCTAAGCAGGTTGAGCTAATAGAAAATTAGCTTAGTCTTAAAAAGTATAGAAAACGCACTTTACTGACTAATTGATTATTATAATTTAGCCGTGAAAAATGTAAAATAGGTTATAAGATATATCTTTTAGTAATATGGTGCGTTTTTCATGGCAAATTTTTACCTTCCTGACGATGCTAATCAGCAAATTTATTTAGATGCGAATGCAACGACTCCTGTACTTCCTGAAATTGCCGATGTGGTTTCGCACACGATGCAAGTCTGTTTTGGTAATCCATCAAGCTCTCATATTACGGGTATTCAAGCAAAACACTTATTAGAACAAACACGTAACAAAGCTCGTGAAGTCATTGGCGCTGCCGACGGCGATATTTTATTTACCTCGGGTGCAACAGAAGGAATTCAAACGGCGGTTGTTTCAACGCTTATTGCTGCAAAAAATCATCAAATCGAGAATCCGGTATTACTTTATGGGGCAACAGAGCATAAAGCGGTGCCAAATACCCTAAAACATTGGAACAGTGTACTTGATATCAACGCGCAGGTATTAGCTATTCCAGTAGATAAAAACGGTATTTTAGATCACGAGTTTATTCGTACACATGCTGCGAATGCACTGATGATTTGTACTATGGCAGTAAACAACGAAACCGGTGTATTCCAAGATTTAAGCGCTATTGAGCAAGTTATTCGTAGTGAAAACAATAATGTGGCTTGGATGGTTGACTGTGTACAAGCATTAGGCAAAACCAACTTAGCACTAAGCCAAACAACCATTGATTACGCCCCATTTTCTGGCCATAAATTGTATGCGCCTAAAGGCATTGGTGTACTTTATATTCGTAAAGGCAGTGCATATACGCCATTTATTGCTGGCGGCGGCCAAGAAAGCGGTATGCGATCTGGTACCGAAAATTTACCGGGCATTGCCGGTTTGAATAAGCTGTTCTCGTTATTGCTTGATAAACAAAACCAGACTTTTAAGCCAATTGAGCAGCTACATGCTTTTCGCGAGCAATTATTAGCTGCATTAACAGACACCTTTGGTAGCATCACGTTCAATCACAGTTTTGAGCATTCGGTGCCAACAACGTTGAACTTTGCGGTGAACGAATTAACCAGTAAAGAAGTGATGGATTTATTTGATGCTGCGGGTATCCGTGTGAGTGGCGGCTCAGCGTGTAGCTCAGGTGCAAATCGTAGTTTTGTTTTAGATGCGATGGGAGCCAGTGATTGGCAAAGTGAAAACGCGATACGTATGTCGTTTGGCCCAGCTGTTAACCAACAAGAGATTGATTTTGCTTGCGACAAAATCCGTTCTTTAAAGCCGATTCTAGAAGCAAACTGCTTAGTGGTATCTGATAGTACATCGCCGCAACACGAAGTTTGTGCTATTGGCTTAACACAACTTCGCCATCAAGCAGCGTGCTGCTGGCTTTATGTCGACAGTGATAAAAGCGCTGTGGTGATTGATCCTATCATTGAGCTTATTCCACGTATGGCGAAAATTGTCGCGACACAAGGTTTAACAGTAAAAGCGATTATCGATACCCATAATCACCAAGAACGTTTATCGGCCCGTTGTTTATTATCAAAAGAGCTCGCAGAACGTTATGTTGCTAATGAGATAGACGAACTTGGCTGGCCAAAAGATTCAGCAACCATCGAATTAAGCGATGCGCGCTTAACTAAAGTAGCAACACCA
The DNA here is from genome assembly GCF_005887195.1 of Pseudoalteromonas sp. S1650. Taxonomy (NCBI): domain Bacteria; kingdom Pseudomonadati; phylum Pseudomonadota; class Gammaproteobacteria; order Alteromonadales; family Pseudoalteromonadaceae; genus Pseudoalteromonas; species Pseudoalteromonas sp. S1650. Next base: position 38,014 of record NZ_PNDF01000014.1, read on the forward strand.
GGTCACAGTGACGATAGTGTTAGCTATTTATTATCAGATACGCAAAGCGGTGATATCAGCTATTGCTTCTGTGGTGATTTAATCTTACCAGGCGGCTTAGGTAACACTGCAATTAGCGGTGGTGATGCTGTGAAAATGGCTCAGTCTTTAAAGCAGCTTGCTATGGTAATACAAGATTCAACGGTGATTTGTTCTGGTCATGATTATCAGCAGTGTTTTGCTATGGATTGGCATGCGCAAAAAGCAACGACTCCGTTACTTGCGCAACTATTAAGTGAGCTAGTATCAGATGATGAGTTTGTTGAATTAAAGCAACAAGCTGATGAGCAAAAGCATACTGTAAGTCATTCTCTATGTGGCTATGTTGAAACACTTGAAAGTGCGCCGATGAAACAGCTAGTCGCAACCGATGCGAAATCAATGTTAGATGATAAGGCAACTTACCTAATTGATACACGTGAACCGTATGAGCATGGAGCGAATAATTTAGCAGAGTTATTCACTGTTGCTGAGAGCAAAGTGATTAACATTCCACTCAGTCGCATGGCAAACGCCATCGTGCAAGGGCAGCTTAATAAAGCGCATAGCTACATTTTGGTTTGCCGAAGTGGTAATCGTTCAAAACAAGCGGCTAACAATTTGTCGCAGTTAGGGTTTGAAAATGTTTATAACTTAAATGGTGGTTTAGCATTGCTTTAACAAGCAATACCAATTCGCTTAATTAAAAAAAGCCGCTATAGAGCGGCTTTTTCGTAACTTGTATAAATTAGGCCGTTGTAGGGCCTGAGCTTTCCCGTACTACTAATGAAGGGGTAAAGGTCGTGATGATGTCTTTATCTTGATTACGTGCACCACGGGTTTTTCTAAACAGTAAACGCGCTGCATGCTGCGAAATCACATCATTTGCCTGATGAGCTGTAGTGAGTTTAGGCCAAGTCTGACGCGAGAACGGTGAGTCTTCGAAGCCCGTAATTGATAGCTGCTGTGGAATTTCGATACCCATTAAGCGTGAGGCGAATAACGCGCCCGCTGCCATTTCATCGTTACCGCCAAGTAGGGCTGTGATGTTTTTCGGGTTATTCTCACCTAACAATGCTTTTGCGCCTTCTACACCTGATTCAAAAGAATACTGGCCTTCGTAGATGAGCGCGTCATGCAATGGAATGCTGTGATCTTTTAACGCGGCCTGATAACCCTCTAAACGTTCAGTTGTTGATTTATGCTCTTTGTCACCGCATAAAAAACCAATATTTTTATGGCCAAGCGACAGTAGGTGAGCGGTGATTTCGTACGCTGCTGCGTAATCGTTCACATAGATACAAGTGTCTTGGTCTTCTTCAGTAGGGCGGCCAGAGAGTACGCGTACATAATGAATGCCCATTTCATCTAGCATATCGATAATGCTATTTTGCTCTGACAGCGGTGGCGTTAATACAAGGCCAGCTAAGCGAGAGCGCTTGATCATGGTTTTAAAGTCTTCTTCCATGTTGCCATCCAGATAGTTACATGGATGAATAACCAGCTCATAGCCTTCTTCTTTACAACGCGATAACACACCGTTTTGCATGTCGATGACATAATAAGCATTCGGGTTGTCATAAACTAAACCAACAGTAAAAGACGATGTGCCTGCTAGGTTACGAGCAGCAAGGTTTGGTTGATAGTTTAACGTGTTAACAGCGTCCATCACTATATCGTACGTTTTTTTTCTGACCGATGGCTCTTTATTAATCACTCGTGAAACGGTTTTCATTGAAACACCTGCGAGCTTGGCTACATCATTAATGGTTACTTTCATACTGTTGCTTTATAGTTGGTTATATTTGTATTATAATATTATCGTTCAGGTGTTCACCAGACGCTTTTTCTTATATGTACATCTATATTTAATATAAGTTAGTTAGTGTATCTAATGTTCTACCAAATTAGCAGTAAAATAATTGAGATAATTTTTATGATACCGGTGTCAAAAGAGAAAAATTGCGCTATTATCTCGACTATAGAATGTAAAAGTAGAACATTGACAGCGTTGTCATTTTAACTTAGTGTTGATTTCACACCGTGTTTTTAATTGCTGTCTTTATTCAATATAATAAAAAGATAGTTAAGAATCAGTTTGTTGCAAGTTTTGAAGGGGATTAAATATATGAGCAGCCGTTCGCAATTAGCTAGTTGGCAAGCACTATCTGAAAGTGCCAAGAAGATGAAACAAATTCATCTTAAAGATTTATTTGCCAAAAATAGCACGCGTTTCGAGCAATTCTCTGCTCAGATCCCGGGTGTATTATTCGATTACTCGAAACAACAAATTGATAAAACTGTTTTTGAACAATTAATTGCTTTAGCGAAAGAGTGTGATATTAGCGCATGGCGCGAAAAAATGTTCAGTGGTGAGAAAATTAACATTACTGAAGACCGTGCTGTACTTCATACTGCTTTACGTAACCGCGCTAACACAGCTGTAATGGTTGATGGTGAAAACGTAACAGATGCTGTTAACGCTGAGCTTGCTAAAATGAAAGCCTTTGTTGGTAAGGTACGCAGTGGTGAGTGGTTAGGCTACACAGGAAAAGCAGTAAAAGATGTGGTTGCAATTGGTGTCGGTGGTTCAAATCTAGGCCCACAAATGGCAACAGAAGCGCTTGCTGCTTATGCTGATGGCACATTAAATGTTCACTATGTATCAAATGTTGATGGTGTTCAGATTGCATCTGTTTTACAAGGTTTAGACGTTGAGACAACGTTATTTGTTATCTCGTCAAAAACGTTTACCACCTCAGAAACCATGACTAACGCTAAATCGGCTGTTGAGTGGTTTTTACAAACGGCACAAGCGCAAGAGCACATAGCTAAGCACTTTGTAGCTGTAAGCACCAATTTAGAAAAAACAGCGGCCTTTGGTATCGCTGATGAAAACGTATTCACAATGTGGGATTGGGTAGGCGGTCGCTTTTCTTTATGGAGTGCGATAGGATTACCAATCGCCCTGTACCTAGGCTTCGACGCGTTCGAAGAGATCCTAGAAGGTGCGTTTGAAATTGATGAGCATTTTAAAAATGCTGAATTTGAAAATAACGTACCATTATTAATGGCGCTTTTAAGTGTTTGGAACACAAGCTTTTTAGGTTATACAGCGCAAGCTATTTTACCGTATGATCAAGCACTACACATGTTACCCGCGTATTTACAGCAAGGTGAGATGGAAAGTAACGGTAAGCATGTTACTTTTGCAGGTGAAACGGTTCCTTACACGACGGTTCCAATTATTTGGGGTATGACAGGTATCAATGGTCAACATGCTTTTTACCAATGTCTACACCAAGGTAATGTAATTGTACCTGCTGACTTTATTGCTTCAATTGAGCCCCAAGTCAATGTAGGCAAGCATCATGATATTTTATTATCAAACTTCTTTGCACAAACCGAAGCGATGATGGCCGGTGTTGATGCAGAGCAAGTAACTGCAGATTTAACCGCGAAAGGTAAATCTGAAGCAGAAATCTCAGAATTATTGAATCACAAGATTCACCAAGGCAATCGCCCAACAACGTCAATGTTATTAGATAAAGTTGATGCGAAAACGGTAGGACGATTAATTGCGCTTTATGAGCACAAGATCTTCTGCCAAGGCATTATTTTAGAAATCTGTTCATTTGACCAATGGGGTGTAGAGCTAGGTAAGGGACTTGCCTCTAAAATTGAAGCTGAATTATTTGATGATGCAGTCAGTCATCCACATGATAGTTCAACCAATGGACTGATCGCTTACTATAAGACACATCGTAAGCAGTAAAAGATTCGCAGTATTAGCTGCAAACCGAATACCTTTGAACGGGTAGCGCTGGAGTTCTTAGGGCCTGTATTTTTGTGAGAGGATTTACAGAGCCCCTAAGACTCATTTACTTCAGCCAACATAAAAAGAATGAGTAAGCTACTTACAAACAAATTCAACAGGCTTTGTTAAAGGATATTGTCTAACAGGCCACATCAACCAGATAACAACACGCACTGCCATATTGCATGAATTGGATGAACATGGCATTGCCAATGTAGAGAGTGATATATGTTAAATCCATTTGATATCGTAATTTTTGGGGGCGGCGGTGATCTTGCGTTACGTAAGTTACTTCCTGCAATGTATCGCGCTTATCAAGAGGGCAACCTTCCTCAAGGTTCTCGTATCCTTCCTACGGTACGTGAAGAAAGCAAACGTAAAGAATACATCGAAACAGCACATAAAGCGTTACAAGACTTTTTAGGTAAAGGTGAGTACAACGCAAAAGATTGGAAAGCGTTTTCAGCTTACCTTGTGCCAGTTGTATCAAATGTGACTGAAGCAGATGATGACTGGGACAAATTAAGAGATATTCTTGATGAACACGACGCTGACAAGTCTCGTGTTTTTTACCTTTCTTTACCACCTGCAGTGTATGGTAGCTGCTGTGAAATCTTATCAAAGAAAGGTCTAATCACAGAAACATCTCGTGTTGTTGTTGAAAAACCGATTGGTTACTGTGGTGAATCTGCTGAAGCAATCAATGCAAAAATTGCTGAATACTTCAAAGAAGAGCAAGTATTCCGTATTGACCATTACTTAGGTAAAGAAACAGTACAAAACTTAATGGCACTACGTTTTTCAAACTCATTGTTTGAAAACCTGTGGGATGCAAAATCAATCGATAACATCCAAATTAGCTTATCGGAAACAGTGGGTCTAGAAAGCCGTGCTGGTTTCTACGATAAAGCGGGTGCATTACGCGATATGGTACAAAACCACTTGCTACAATTACTTTGTTTAGTGGCAATGGAATCACCAAATAAACTAAACGCAAACAGCATCCGTACTGAAAAACTAAAAGTACTTGAGTCGTTACGTCCGTTAGTGGCTGAAGATGTTGATGCAAACATTGTACGTGGTCAGTACGTACCAGGTAACTTAGACGGTAAAATCGTCCCTGGTTACTTAGAAGAATTAAACGAAGGTGCGAGTAAAACAGAAACTTTTGTTGCTATTCGTGCGCACATCGATAACTGGCGCTGGGCTGGCGTGCCTTTCTATCTTCGTACTGGTAAACGTATGAAAAAGCGTTGTGCTGAAATCGTTGTTGAATACAAAAAAGTATCTCACAACGTTTATACCGACAACGTAGGTAACATTGAGCCAAATCGTCTTGTTATTCGTCTGCAACCAGAAGAAACAATTCAATTAACACTGATGTCTAAGCGCCTTGATAACCTTGAGATGCAATTAGAACCAGTAACCATGAACATTGAGTTATCGCAAGCGTACAGTAATGGTTTTCATTCAGATGCCTATAAGCGCTTAATGTTAGATGCCGCAGCAAACAACCCGTCGCTGTTTATTCACCGTGATGAAGTGCGTCAAGCATGGAAATGGATTGACCCAATCATCGAGCGTTGGCAAGAAAAAGGTGCACCATCGTTATACCGCGCTGGTACGTGGGGCCCTGAAGATGCAGATGAGCTTTTAGAAGAAAACAACCACGTTTGGTTTAACACAGGCGATAAGGCGTAATTAAGATGGCAACAATTGTTGAAAAATTCTTTGCAAACAAAGACGAATTAACAGCTGAACTTTCTTCAAGCCTTGAACAAAGCCTTGTTGCTGGTATTAAAGAAGATGGCCGTGCGGTATTGATGGTGTCGGGTGGCTCATCGCCAGCACCTGCTTATAAGCACTTATCAAACCTTGAACTTGATTGGGCAAGCATTGATGTTGCTATGGTTGATGAGCGTTGGGTTGATGCTGATCATGAAAAAAGTAATGAAGCATTTATCAAAAGCACGCTATTACAAAACCATGGCGCAGCTGCTAATTTCGTGACAATGAAAAATGACGCATTAACGGCGCAAAACGGTGTAGCTGAATGTGAAGCTGCATACAAAGCATTAAAGCGTCCTTTTGATGTGACGATTTTAGGCATGGGCCCTGATGGTCATACGGCTTCTCTTTTCCCTCATGCCGAAGGTCTTGAACACGGTCTAGCAACAGATGATTTAGTATGTGCAATTAATGCCATTGAAAGCGATGTAACAGGTAAAATCACTGAGCGTATGACGTTAACTTTATCTGCGATTGCAGATTCTAAAGTTGTGAAGCTTTTAATTAGTGGTGAAGAAAAACTCGCTGTTTACAAGCAAGCGAAAGAGGGCGGTGCAGTTGCTGACATGCCTTTACGTGCAGTATTGAATCACCCGCATATCAATATTGAAGTTTATTGGGCGCCTTAATCGCCCAATAAAACTCTATGCCAAAAGCGAGCTATTATGCTCGCTTTTTTGTTTTTAAATACTTACCTTGAATACCAATCCGCAATAATACTTAATCATTTTGAGGGATTAAACCTGTCGCTAACGGCGTTAAAAATTTCTGATTTAGAACAACTAAATAACGAAATTTTGCCTTGTTATCAACGAGGTTTTATTGCCTAAAAATAGGTCACTTAATTAAGCGAATTGGTATAAACACTGCAAGAAGTAGTGTGAATAAATGGGTTTCTAGTTACCTAGAGTATGGGCTTGATGGTTTAGC
>NZ_PNDF01000140.1:0-3775 GCF_005887195.1 Pseudoalteromonas sp. S1650
GTCAAAGCCAGTGATCGTTTCAAAACTTGTTTAGCCGTTTTGCATTCCACTTCCTGAGTGATACTGCATTCCCATTTTCCGTGACGATATTGAACAGTGACGGTCTTAATTTTGCTCACTAGCTCACGATGCAGGACGATTGGCACTTTGCCGACCTTTGGGATGCTTATAGCGCCATTTTCGATTCGAATGCAATTGGAATTATTGACGGCTCGAAACGAGTCGTTGTGAAGTTTTTTCTTTTTGTATGAGACTTTATGCTTTGGAAAGCGCTGCAAACGAATCTTTGAAAAAGCATTCTTAACAGCAGCATGATAAATCTTTACAAAGTGCAGTCATGGTGTTCCAAGATATATCTGAATTGAATGATATCACTAAAAAAATGGGATTTTTGGCATCTCATGACTCGTTGACTAGACTACCTAATAGAAGGTACCTCCAAGAGTACCTTCATGCTCTTTGCACAGACTACTTGAAACTAAAGTCGCAGTTTGCAGTTTTATTTTTAGATTTAGACAGCTTCAAGATTATTAACGTTACACTTGGCCATGCAAAGGTGATGAACTGCTTCCTATTATAGCAAAGAGACTTAGCAACCAATTACCATCAAGTGTATTTATAAGCCGTCTCGGTGGAGATGAGTTTGTTATTGTAGTCCCAAAAACGGATAACATCCAATATATGTGATTCGGTTTAATGGGCTCTATTGTCGCACCGGCCTTATGTAAACTATTTAAAGAGTATCCGGAAATTAAGTCAAACTTCATTTGTGATGATAAGCATCTTGACTTGATAGAACATGGAATTGATTTAGCAATTCGTGTTAGAAAATCAAGAGACTCAAACTATACACACAGCGCCTAGGCAGTTTTAAAGACATTCTTTACAAGGCAAAAGGAAGTAACGTCTCCCTACAAGACCATGTATATATATATCAAACTCACGGGAAAAAAGAAGAATACCTTCTAACTCATAAACTCTCTCCACATACTTTGAATATAAAATTTAAAGAATTTCACAGAACAATACATTAACAGAAACGGTCAGATTTTGGAGTAGGAATTGTCCCAAAACTATTTGATATCAGCAAAGTTGATATAGAAGAGTTATGCCCAGAGTATTCATTGCTTGATGTCAATTTTTTTGCTTTGCACAACTGTGGTTCAAAAGCTTCAGCAACAATAAAATTAGCTAAAGAAGCGATCGTTAGTTTTTTAGACTCCAAAAGCTAACTTTGCCTTCCCTAGAGACTATATAGCCATACTTGAATTATTCGCAAACTTTTTAATAATGTGTTTAGGTGCTGCAGGGATCGATGTGCTTAGCCTGATTGACTTATGGAGATTTCAATTTCATACAAGGAAACAGTCCACCCAGTAAAAGGCACTTAACTAACAAGGCTAGATACTATTAGCCCGATGAAGCATTTAACAATGAAAAAGTAATAATATAAGAAACCTAATATTATCTTTAATCTTATGTATGATTCATAAGGGGTTATGATAGTTTAAAAAACCAAACGATTTTGATGGTTCACAATCCTCTAAACAAAACAATAATCCCATCAGAAATAATTTCATGCCTAATTTAACATAACAGAATATTTTAGCTTTCGCAGTATATGACTTTTGGTCTCTTATACATTAAAGCCCTCTTCTGCAGCTCAGAAATACAAATTGTACGAGAGCCAATTCCAAGCAACTTAACCGACTTCCCCCAATTTGCTGTATGATACTTAACATCACTCTTGATAACCCCAAGCCAACTTGAAGCTCTACGGGTACTGACATCAAAGTGCTTAGCAAGTTTTTTTGCTGTGAAGTATCCACCATTTTCGAGCATAAATTCAGCTGCATCATTTACTGATAACATAAGGTCCTCCAAGTATTTCATTCGTCTGCAAGCATAGGTGGTCTAGTAACAGCAAAGCTTGGTTTCGTAGGCTTCTCAAGCGAGGTTTTCGACAATTGATACCACCTTTACGGTACGATTAAGGACACCAGTATCAACCGTCTTATACTTATTGGATGTACGCATATTATATAGGAAAGCACTTTTATTTTCTGAAATTAAAAGTGCTTTCCCGAGGGATTGGGTCGTATAAAACTCCCCTTTCTCTAACATTAATTTAGTTACTGTTTTTGTCGATGCCATTTTCAAACCTTTTTAATTGTAGATTTTTAAACAATATCAAAAGATGAATTTTGCGCTCATTTTAAAAAATTAACTTAAAATGCCAGCCTTAGAGCAAAAGTCATTTTTGCTACAACCTTACGTGCACCGGCATCACAGACCTTGTTGATGGTTGAAATTACATCATCAACCAAAACGGTTGTACTCTTAATATTCTTTTGAGCTAATTGAAACGCGCTTAGGAACTTATCAAGTCGCGGGTTCCATTCATTTAACACCCATTTATCTACATTAGAACCAATAGCGCCATGAAGTGACTTCTCAACGCCTTATCAGGTGATGCTTCTTATTTCATTAGCCGTTGCTAAATAGTATCGAGACTTACGCAGCTTCCATATGCAGAAATGACCGTCCAGCCGTTTTTAATTTCAAAATGCCTTTGTCACGGATATTAAGAGCGGTATTTAAGTCGCGATCTATATCCATAACTCCGCAGTTGGAACAACCCCACTTGCGAACTGATAATAGCATTTCTTCCATTTTATGACCGTAGCAAAGCAGGTTTTAGAGCTGGCGTAACACTGTTCTATTTTTATCACATGGTTGCCCTGCTCTTCCGCTTTGTAATCCAATTTATAAAAAAAGCTGTTCCTGCTCGCATTAGCAATGTGCTTTGCCAGCTTGCGGTTCTTCAGCACATTGGCTGATTTCAGAGTCTGAACAATATTACTTGGTTTTCGTCAACAAGGGGTCGACTGAGTTTATGTTAAAAGCAGCGCGAGCATTCGCTACTTTTTCGTAACTCTTGGTATATTCAAGCACCCTCTTACTGGCACAGTTAACAAATATTTGTATAGATATCGCTTCTGCTTTTGTATTAACTGTCGAAACGAACAATGGATATCCTGGCTCAATGGTTTTACTTCAATAGCTTGGCGATAAGCCTCCATAACAATTAATAATGTAACTGTTGATTCTTTTCCGAAAGAGCATAAAGAAGTAATTTTTAGAGCTCTGATATCAGCTACTGATGAAGAAAAGGCTGAGAAACTATTTCTCTCTACTTACTTTGTTAACCGTTCCAACAACGCTATCGATGATGTGTATTTGATTAACTTTGAAACACTCACTTCACACTCCAACCTAAATTTTGTAACTATTGTCACATAGGATATAGAACAACCTTTGAATGAAGTGCTAACTAAATATTCTCCATGATTATTTTTTTAAAAAAGTCATATAGAACAATAACTAAAATATATCCACACTAAATTATTCAGGGTGAATTCGCCAAATTATTTACTTCAAAAAACATAAAGCCAGCCTTAGTGAACTACCCAGCGACATCGGTTCACTCTGATCACAGGGCTTCTACAGTCTAGCTTAACAGCTAGGCTGCTTCTTTTTTCTCAGATCCAAAATCCAACTTCGATAATTCGAAGACTTTCGTTTTAACAGATTGTTTCTGCTGAGATGCGGGTGTTACCCTTGCGACGATTCCAGCCGCAATTATATCTAATTCACCCGTACTAGCTATGCTTTTAGCAGCAGCTAGATCTCGGCTTTGATACGCTCCGCAAGCCGTACAAGTAAACACGCCTATCATTCAATGTTAAAACATGCCGTTGCCCGCACTCCGAAC
>NZ_PNDF01000141.1:0-642 GCF_005887195.1 Pseudoalteromonas sp. S1650
CGAAACAGCAATTCGCTCAATATCACTACCGGCTTTATATAATTGTGCATCGAGAATAATTGATTGACCAATCGTCACTGCAACATTTTCTTCAACTAACGGCTCAAAGCCTTCTTTACTTATAGTGACATCATATGTACCAACTGGCACATTGCGCAGTAAATAGTCACCATCATTATTACTAGTAATGGTATACACTAAGCCTTTACTTTTATGTTTTAAAGTTATTGTAGCCCCGGTTAAATCGTTGCCAGCTTGTGCCACTACATGACCTTTAACAATGCTACTACCATCAACTGCTTTTGCTGTAGGAGTCATTATTAATGCAGCCGTTACCGCCGTTGCTAACAGCGATTTAATGCCTATTCCCCGAGTTTGCTTTTTATTATTTGTAAACATGTGAATGTTCCCTTGTTCCTGTTGGTTTTATTGCCTATTTAACTTAGACGACAAAAAATATACACTTATTACATATTGTATACAATATTAAATATACACATAATTCATATTCATCTTTAAGCAACTGATCTTATTAGTGAAAAATTCTTATGAACTTTCGACCCAACAGAAAGGATCTATTTATGGTGCTAATTGGAATAATAAAAAGGGAGGGAAGGCATCACTTCTGTATTATTGCTGCTG
>NZ_PNDF01000142.1:0-992 GCF_005887195.1 Pseudoalteromonas sp. S1650
CTCAATGAACCATGGTGGACCATTTCCAAGCTCCACAGATGTACGTAGCACTTCCGTTGGGTTAAATGCAATGTTGAGATTTTTGCGACCAATTTGCTATCAGTCTTAGTTAATTGTAGCGGGAGTGCAAATTGCATTTCCCGCTACCTCTTTATTATGAAGGATTCTAACTTGGCATGCGTGTTTTCATAGGTATAATGCATACTAAATGCAATTTATAGAAATTACTATGGCCATAGAACATAAAACTCGAACTCAGCTTGTTACAGAAGCTATTCGTGAAAAAATTCTTTCAGGTGAAATCAAAGCGGGTGATCCGCTACGCCAAGCTGCATTAGCCACAGAGCTAAACGTGAGTCGAATTCCGGTGCGTGAAGCTTTGCTACAACTAGAAGCCGAAGGGCTGGTTAACTTTGAAGCTCATAAAGGAGCCACTGCCACACAGCTTTCGGCGTCGCAAATTGACGAAATTTTTGACCTCAGAGCACTTCTTGAAGCCGAGCTATTAAAACATTCAATACAAAGCTTAACTGATCAAGACTTAATTGATGCCGAGCTTATTTTAACTGAGCTTGAAAGTGCCATGGATGCCGGCGATACCCACCTTGCCACTGGCGATTTAAACAGCCAGTTTCATGCTAAATTATACAGCCGAGCTGCGCGACCACAAACCCGAGAGTTGGTTGATATGTATAGTAAAAACTCTGAGCGCTATGTACGTATGCATATTTTATTGGCAGGTGGTTTAACAAAAGCTCCTGAAGAGCACCGTACTTTACTTGAGTTATGCAGAAAAAAAGACTGTCAAAATGCCTGTGAATTTCTAAAAAATCATATTGTTAAAGCTAAAAACGATATAAAAAAATTACTAATAAAATTAGAAGGTGAAAAAAGTAATTAAAAAATATACCTAGCAACTAGTACAGGCTATTAAACTCTAATTTATAATTTTAGGCATTGCTTTTGCTTTTCAGCAGCAATAATACAGAAGT
>NZ_PNDF01000143.1:0-397 GCF_005887195.1 Pseudoalteromonas sp. S1650
AGTTGATCGGTATATCGAACTTAAAGTATCAGAGCCAAAAAGCAGGCAATAAAATCAACGCATAATTTATCAAAATAATTTTGGTGATTTAGAGGTGGGCGATGTTGTGCGCTTTAAAGATGATAACAAATTAAATTTAGACCCATCTAACCTAATAAAGATATCGAGAGCAGAGCATCATTTTTTAAATAAGCTTGGTTACTCCGATGCTGATATATCGCTAAAACCAAAATTCGACCTGATAGCAAAAATCAAAGCAAAAGAGTCGGAACTTAGAAGCACTATAAAATGAAAGTGCAAAAACAAGTAAAGCACGCTGTATTTATAAGATACCTGGCATGTGTAAGAGAGCAATTTAATCTGATTGAGCTTACATCGATACATCGCGGCGAGTTCG
>NZ_PNDF01000144.1:0-433 GCF_005887195.1 Pseudoalteromonas sp. S1650
GTATACGACCAAAAATTCCCAGAAAAAGTGGTAGTTGAGTGGCTTGATAAATCAGAAAATAGAATTTATTACGGTGAAGTGGCCATAGATAAGGCGGGATATAAATTAGCTAAAAACTTACCTAGATACACCGTTGTGAGCACTGGGCGCAAAGCAAAAGAAATCATACCTTATTTAATAATAGGAATGAGCGAGACAGGCGAAATTAACGTTTGGCTATCCAATGCGCCCTCGGGAAGAAATAGAACTGATCGTGTATTACATGAACTAGGCTCAGGGCAAGCGCAATGGCGCGAGAATAAATAAAAACCGACTATGGACAAGTTTATAAAACCACTCATCTCAATTGCATGTGCTTTGTTTTTAGCAGGTTGCTCGTCAACGGGAAAAATAGATTACATGGTAGCAGGCGTATGCAATGAGAATGGAAATC
>NZ_PNDF01000145.1:0-281 GCF_005887195.1 Pseudoalteromonas sp. S1650
AATTTTTGGTCGTATACACCACTTGTTTTGCCTGCACTTTCCCAACAACAACCGAGGCTTCCCATAGGACCCCCCCAACTATCATCAAAAGTAATTGCCTGCACCCAAATTTGGTTACCTTTTTGTGTCGCACCTCCTGCTACCATGTAATCTATTTTTCCTGTTGACGAGCAACCGGCTATGAGCAAAACACATGCAAGTGAGAAGAGTGGTTTTATAAACTTGTCCATAGTCGGTTTTTATTTATTCTCGCGCCATTGCGCTTGCCCAGAGCCAAGTTC
>NZ_PNDF01000146.1:0-549 GCF_005887195.1 Pseudoalteromonas sp. S1650
TTATCTTAAGGAGTTTGGCTCAACGCGCCGTACATATCAGCATGACCTCGGGGTTCGAACATCAGTGCTTTACGTAGGTGATCGAATCTTGTAAGGCAATCAGCTCGCTTTTCAATCATGGTTTGCCCTTGTAGTTCAGCAAACCCATCAATGATTATGCGTAAAGGTTCACCGCCGGTATGCATATCAAGAGTATCCACTTGCAGCCAACCATCTTTAGGCTGTTGCCAATGAGAATATAAACTGTTCGTCATAGTTAACCTTAAAATTTATACGAAAAATGCTAAGCAGTTTCCTGCTCAGCATTAAGGCTGTATGGCTCAAATGAGCATGTGCTTAAACATCAAAACAACACACTAAATTACCCTAAGATAAATAGCTTAGTCCGCTGTTTTCAAACAGCTGTTTCACTAGGGAGTTAAAACTCTATACGTGCAACTAAAGACACATAACGCGCGCTTTGACGCCCTGTCACGAGTCCATAGTCTGGATTCAGTTCTAAGCCATTATCACCGTACTGCGCACGCTCTTCATTGATTGACATAGCAT
>NZ_PNDF01000147.1:0-1454 GCF_005887195.1 Pseudoalteromonas sp. S1650
GAGTGCTGCTATGTTTATGGGTTATTACTTTGTATCTATGGCATTAGGCTTTTTATTTGCTGGATTTTTGTCTGGGTGGAGTTATGGTTACTTAGTCAAAGAGATAAAATCCCCCGAAATCATGTGGCTATTATTTGCAGGCATTGCACTAGTTACCGGATTTGGTTTTTATTTATTAGCGCGATACAAAAGGGTTAAATAAATGATTTTTAAAAATCTGTTTATTTTAATCACCGTGCTTTTAATCAGTCATTGTGAGGCTGCTGCTAGTGAGGTGGTTGATTATAAAAACTTAATAGATAGAACCGGAAGCCCATATTATATGCAGGACTTTGAGCAAGGCGGCCACCAACGTTTTAGCCCTCTTTTTGATCTAGGCGCGTGGCATGGACATTTGCTACCAACAGATGAAAACGTCGGTGCGTTCACCGGGCCTGCTATTGTTACTGAGGAGTATTTAAATTTTATAGCGCCTTATCTAGAAAAGCTGACTGTTTATAAAGGCCTGAAAGTCGATGAGGCCAATAAAGTGAAGCTAGCAATGCGGGCTTACAGTGAACCCGGCGCGTTAGTGCAAGAGCTAAGCGGTGATGGGGTAAACATAACGCTTACTTTGCGCTTTGTGACAAATCGCACTTCATTAGTTAAAACACAGATTAAAACCACAGAGCCTGTTACATTACATTTCACAGGAAAGCTTATAAACCATTTACGTGCTAACAATGGCACCGAAAAAGCGGGGCGTTCGCCATTTGTGGTTTATCCGAAATTAAACCCCCGATGGCAAGTCACCAGCAATAGTATTGCGATTAGTTTTGGCAAAGTAAGGGCGCATGGACACCTGCTCACCTCGGGGAGTTCACAGTTATTGCTTAAAAAAACATTAGCGGTTAAAACACGTCATGACGACCTAAGTTACTCAAGCAAAACGCACATAAAAAACAATCGCACATTCTACACAAGCTATTCATATTTATTAAATAATCAAGACGTGGTACGTGAAAGAGAGATTGTTGATGAAATTTTAAAGCAACCCGAACACTATTTATCACGTAGTAAATTACGTTGGCAAGAGTATATAAATAAAGCGACACAGCCAATTAGTAACAAGCAGCCAGCCTTACAAAAACTTGCGGTAAAAAGTGTTGAAACGTTAATTGGAAATTGGCGCAGTAAAGCTGGTGCAGTAGGTTTTGATACCGTTAGTCCTGCCGTGACCGGTCGCTGGTTTTCAGGTAATCAAACTTGGCCTTGGGATAGCTACAAGCAGGCATATGCACTGGTAACATTTAATCCAGAGCTTGCTAAACAAAATTTGAATGCTGTGTTTGAGTATCAAATAACGCCAAACGATGCTGTCAGGCCATGGGATGCTGGATTTATACCTGACTTAGTGGGCTTTTATTTTTGTGCTAAACTCTGTGAGGACGGCAAATATTTGAATGCGGGTTATC
>NZ_PNDF01000148.1:0-1411 GCF_005887195.1 Pseudoalteromonas sp. S1650
GTTAAGTGGTTATTACTTTGTATCTATGGCATTAGGCTTTTTATTTGCTGGATTTTTGTCTGGGTGGAGTTATGGTTACCTAGTCAAAGAGATAAAATCCCCCGAAATCATGTGGCTATTATTTGCAGGCATTGCACTAGTTACCGGATTTGGTTTTTATTTATTAGCGCGATACAAAAAGGGCTAAATAAATGATTTTTAAAAATCTGTTTATTTTAATCACCGTGCTTTTAATCAGTCATTGTGAGGCTGCTGCTAGTGAGGTGGTTGATTATAAAAACTTAATAGATAGAACCGGAAGCCCATATTATATGCAGGACTTTGAGCAAGGCGGCCACCAACGTTTTAACCCTCTTTTTGATCTAGGCGCGTGGCATGGACATTTGCTACCAACAGATGAAAACGTCGGCGCGTTCACCGGGCCTGCTATTGTTACTGAGGAGTATTTAAATTTTATAGCGCCTTATCTAGAAAAGCTGACTGTTTATAAAGGCATGAAAGTCGATGAGGCCAATAAAGTGAAGCTAGCAATGCGGGCTTACAGCGAACCCGGCGCGTTAGTGCAAGAGCTGAGCGGTGATGGGGTAAGCATAACGCTTACTTTGCGCTTTGTGACAAATCGCACTTCATTAGTTAAAACACAGATTAAAACTACTGAGCCTGTTACATTACATTTCACAGGAAAACTTATAAACCATTTACGTGCTAACAATGGCACCGAAAAAGCTGGGCGTTCGCCATTTGTGGTTTATCCGAAATTAACCCCCCGATGGCAAGTCACTAGCAATAGTATTGCGATTAGTTTTGGCAAAGTAAGGGCGCATGGACACATACTCACTTCGGGGAGCTCACAGTTATTGCTTAAAAAAACGTTAGCGGTTAGAACACGTCATGACGACCTAAGTTACTCAAGCACAACGCACATAAAAAACAATCGTACATTCTACACAAGCTATTCATATTTATTAAATAATCAAGAAGCGGTACGTGAAAAAGAGGTTATTGATAAAATTTTAAAACAACCCGAACATCATTTATCACTTAGTAAATTACGTTGGCAAGAGTATATAAATAAAGCCACACAGCCAATTAGTAACAAGCAACCCGCTCTACAAAAACTTGCAGTAAAAAGTGTTGAAACGTTAATTGGAAATTGGCGCAGTAAAGCTGGTGCAGTAGGTTTTGATACCGTTAGTCCAGCCGTGACCGGTCGCTGGTTTTCAGGTAATCAAACTTGGCCTTGGGATAGCTACAAGCAGGCATATGCACTGGTAACATTTAATCCAGAGCTTGCTAAACAAAATTTGAATGCTGTGTTTGAGCATCAAATAACGCCAAACGATGCTGTCAGGCCATGGGATGCTGGATTTATACCTGACTTAGTGGCCTATAATTTTAGTGCAAAACGCGG
>NZ_PNDF01000149.1:0-500 GCF_005887195.1 Pseudoalteromonas sp. S1650
ATAGCAAGTATGGAGCTGGATACGACAGCATTGTTTATCCAATAGAGTGTTTTCGGGCTATGACGAAATTGTCGATGAAGTTTCAAAGGCATGGAATCACTTTATTTCAATCCCGGATCGAGTGAAGAAAATGTGCAATCGGGAATGGATTAAATTGATTTAATCTTTATGCGGAATGGTATAACTCATGTTGGGTTTCGCTTCGCTCTTCCCAACCTACTTGGAGAATGAATAGGGTGAATGCTGAGGGAGTCTCTGTACTAAACAACCACACAGTTCAACTGACATCTAATATCTAACCTCTGATATCTCTGTGTTTCAGCTGACGGTGAGGCTAAACGCGATATAAAATCGCGACTACAAACGCAAAAAAGCCCGACTATTTCGAATCGGGCTTTCTTTAATAGGATCCTGGCGATGACCTACTTTCACATAGCAACTGCTACACTATCATCGGCGCTGTTTCGTTTCACTACTGAGTTCGGCATGGGGTCAGGTGG
>NZ_PNDF01000015.1:0-31709 GCF_005887195.1 Pseudoalteromonas sp. S1650
TTCAAACTTTTCTTTTGCCATCTTAAAAAATTCCTATAAAGAAATTAACGCCTGACCCACTATTGGGCCAGACAAGCTAAATCATATAACAGCGCGAGCTGCAATTATTGCATCTGCAACGTTTTTAGCGGCTTCTGCATACTTCAAAAACTCCATAGAGTAAGATGCACGGCCTTGTGTTGCAGATCGCAGATCAGTTGCATAACCAAACATTTCAGAAAGTGGTACTTGCGCATTAATTTGCTTAAGACCACCGAATGCTTCTTCCATGCCTTCGATCATGCCGCGGCGACGGTTTAAGTCACCAACTACATCACCCATGTTTTCTTCAG
This sequence comes from Pseudoalteromonas sp. S1650, assembly GCF_005887195.1. NCBI lineage: Bacteria > Pseudomonadati > Pseudomonadota > Gammaproteobacteria > Alteromonadales > Pseudoalteromonadaceae > Pseudoalteromonas > Pseudoalteromonas sp. S1650. The sequence continues at coordinate 333 of NZ_PNDF01000015.1, forward strand.
GAGTGATAACTTCAACCTTCATTACTGGTTCTAGAAGAGCAGGGTTTGCTTCAAGCGCACCTTTCTTCATCGCCATTGAACCTGCAATCTTAAATGCCATTTCATTCGAGTCTACATCATGGAATGAACCATCATATAAAGTCGCTTTAACGCCAAGTAATGGGTAGCCAGCAAGCACACCTTGAGCCATTTGCTCTTGGATGCCTTTGTCTACCGCAGGGATGTATTCTTTAGGAACTGAACCACCAACGATTTCGTTAACGAATTCGTAAGTTGGCGCATCATCTTCCGAAATATCCATCGGTTCAAGTTTAAGCCAGACGTGACCATATTGACCACGACCACCTGATTGACGTACGAACTTCCCTTCAACTTCAACAGCTGAACGGATAGCTTCACGGTATGCTACCTGCGGCTTACCAACGTTACATTCAACACTGAATTCACGTTTCATACGGTCGACAATGATATCAAGGTGAAGTTCACCCATACCAGAAATAATAGTCTGGCCTGATTCTTCGTCAGTTTGTACTCTGAAAGACGGATCTTCTGCCGCTAGTTTACCTAACGCGATACCCATCTTATCTTGGTCAGCGACTGTGCGAGGCTCAACCGCAACAGAGATAACTGGCTCTGGGAACTCCATACGCTCAAGCGTAATGATTGAGTTCGGATCACACAGTGTCTCACCTGTTGTTACGTCTTTAAGACCAATAGCCGCTGCGATGTCGCCTGCGTAGACTACTTTGATCTCTTCACGTGAGTTTGAATGCATCTGAACGATACGACCAAGTCGCTCACGCTTACTTTTAACTGGATTGTATACCGCATCACCCTGTTTAACAGTACCAGAGTAAACACGGAAGAAGGTCAAGGTGCCAACGAACGGGTCTGTCGCAATCTTAAAAGCAAGTGCGGCAAACGGTGCGTTGTCATCAGCAGGACGTTCTTCCTCAGTACCATCTTCAACGATACCTTGGATTTGTTTCACTTGTGTTGGCGCAGGCATATATTCGATAACAGCATCAAGCACAGCTTGAACACCCTTATTCTTAAATGCACTACCACACGTCATTGGAACAATTTCGTTTGCTAATGTGCGCTGACGTAAAGCTGCTTTAATTTCAGCTTCGGTCAGGTCTTCACCTTCTAGATATTTGTCCATTAGTTCTTCTGATGCTTCAGCAGCGCTCTCAACCATGTGAGAACGCCATTCTTCTGCAAGCTCCAGAAGCTCTGCCGGAATGGCCTCATAAGAGAAAGTCATGCCTTGATCTTCGGCATTCCAGTTAATGGCTTTCATCTTAATAAGGTCAATAACACCTTTAAAGTCGTCTTCAGCACCAATTGGTAGCTGAATTGGAACAGGCGTTGCTCCAAGACGAGATTTCACCTGGTCCACAACTGTTAAGAAGTCAGCGCCAGTGCGATCCATTTTGTTTACGAAGATCATGCGAGGAACTTCGTATTTGTTCGCTTGACGCCAAACTGTCTCAGTTTGCGGCTGTACACCAGATGAAGCACAAAGAACAACTACCGCACCATCTAGTACGCGTAAAGAACGCTCTACTTCGATAGTGAAATCTACGTGTCCTGGCGTATCAATGATATTGATGCGATGGTCGTCAAATTGAGCGTCCATCCCTTTCCAGAAACACGTTGTTGCAGCAGAAGTGATTGTGATACCACGCTCTTGTTCCTGCTCCATCCAATCCATAGTTGCAGCACCATCATGTACTTCACCGATCTTATGAGAAAGACCCGTGTAGAACAGAACACGTTCTGTTGTGGTGGTTTTACCTGCATCTACGTGAGCGCAAATACCGATATTGCGATAGCGCTCAAGTGGAGTTGTACGTGCCATATGATCCTCTTAAAGGTTAAGGGCAGATTACCAACGGTAATGAGCGAATGCTTTATTCGCTTCAGCCATACGGTGAACGTCTTCACGTTTCTTAACCGCAGTGCCTTTGTTGTCAGCAGCGTCAACGATTTCTTGAGCTAAACGTAAGCCCATAGATTTTTCGCCACGCTTACGTGCAGCGTCTACTAACCAACGCATACCTAATGCGTTGCGACGTACTGGACGTACTTCAACTGGTACTTGGTACGTTGAACCACCAACACGGCGAGATTTAACCTCTACCTGTGGGCGAACGTTTTCAAGTGCAGCTTCAAAGATTTCAAGGTGCGACTTGCCTGATTTCTCAGCAGCCACGTCTAACGCACCATAAACGATTTTTTCAGCAGTAGATTTCTTGCCGTCTAACATTACTACGTTAACGAATTTAGCAAGAAGTTCCGATCCGAACTTAGGATCTGGAAGAATTTTACGTTGACCTATTACGCGTCTTCTAGGCATTTTGTATCTCCGGTATCTTCAGGTTTGCTCTTTTAGAGTCAATACCCAAAACAATTAATTTAAAAATTTAGTGCTTGGCCTTACTAACGGAGAACCATTAGCCCTTAGGGCGTTTAGCACCGTATTTAGAACGAGCTTGACGACGGTCGCTAACGCCTGCACAGTCAAGTGCACCACGTACAGTGTGGAAACGCACACCTGGTAAGTCTTTAACACGACCACCACGGATTAGGATTACACTGTGCTCTTGTAAGTTGTGGCCTTCACCACCAATGTAAGATGTTACTTCGAAACCGTTAGTTAAACGAACACGCGCTACTTTACGTAATGCAGAGTTTGGTTTCTTAGGTGTAGTTGTATATACACGAGTACATACACCACGCTTTTGCGGACAAGCTTTAAGTGCAGCTGAGTTACTTTTAGTAACTTTGCTACGACGTGGCTTACGCACTAGCTGGTTAATAGTTGCCATTTAAATAGCTCCTGAAATTAAAATTACTACTGAAAAAATAAAAAATCCGCCCTGTTTACATGCTCGTTACAAAACGTGCAGGCAAATGGGTGGCGGAATTTTAATGAGCAAAGTTTAACCTGTCAACCTTAACTCATCGTAAGGCAGAAGATAACTGCCTTACGATTTCTTAATCTATTGATTAAGCTGAGATTATTGGTTTCCAGAGATATCTGCGTTTAGTGCGTCAGTAAGTGCTTGAGTTGCCTCTTCAGCGCTTACTGTTTGCTCTTCAACGATTTCACCTTGCTTGCGACGGTTTAAACGGTCTTGGTGATACGCAAAGCCTGTACCAGCTGGGATCAGACGACCCACGATTACGTTCTCTTTCAGACCACGAAGCTCATCGCTCTTACCATTTACAGCGGCTTCAGTTAGGACACGAGTTGTCTCCTGGAACGATGCTGCAGAAATGAAAGATTCTGTTGCAAGTGACGCTTTAGTGATACCCATTAACTGGATTTCAAACTTCGCTGGGATCTTGCCTTGTTTCTCAAGTTCACGGTTAGAAATATTAACGCGTGCTACTTCAACTTGTTCACCGGCTAAGAACTCAGTGTCACCGCCGTCAAGAATGATACATTTACGTAGCATCTGACGAATAATTGTCTCAATGTGCTTGTCATTGATCTTAACGCCTTGCAAGCGGTAAACCTCTTGCACTTCGTTAACGATGTAGTTAGCTACATGAGTTACACCACGTAGGCGTAAGATGTCATGTGGTGACTCAGGACCATCGGCGATAACCTCACCTTTAGACACTTGCTCACCTTCGAACACGTTAAGTTGACGCCATTTAGGGATCATCTCTTCGTATGCGTCACCCTCAGCAGGAGTGATTACAAGACGCTTCTTACCTTTAGTTTCTTTACCGAAGCTGATAGTACCTGTGATTTCTGCAAGGATTGCAGGATCTTTCGGCTTACGTGCTTCGAATAAGTCAGCTACGCGAGGTAGACCACCCGTGATATCACGAGTCTTCGAACCTTCTTGCGGAATACGTGCTAGTACGTCACCTGGGTTTGCAGTTGCACCGTCTGTTACTTCAATCGTTGTGAATGAAGGAAGACGTGTTTCTTGCAGACCACGCTCATCGCTTTCGATGATTAGTTTAGGTTCTTTCGCATTCGCTTTACCTAAGTCTTTAACAACCACACGTGTTAAACCAGTTAACTCGTCTGTTTGTGCTTCGGTATTTGAGTCATCAATGTCGCTGAATGAGATTTTTGACTTGTGCTCAAGAACGATTGGGTGACTATGCGGGTCCCAAGTAGCAACGATGTCGTTACCTTGAACTTCTGCATTATCTTGTACTGCTAACACCGCACCGTAAGGTACTTTATAACGCTCTTTCTCACGACCAAAGCTATCGATGATAGTGATCTCTGTTGAACGAGACGTGATAACAATCTTACCGTCTGTGTTTAATACGTACTTCGCATTGTGTAACTTCAATGTACCGTTAGTTTTAACTTGTACACTGTTTTCAGCAGACGCTCGAGATGCCGCACCACCGATGTGGAAGGTACGCATCGTAAGCTGTGTACCCGGCTCACCGATTGATTGTGCCGCGATAACACCTACTGACTCACCTGGGTTGATGATGTGGCCACGCGCAAGGTCACGACCGTAACACTTAGCACATACACCAAAGTCATTATCACAAGTGATTACTGAACGAACGCGTACTTCATCCACTGAGTGCTCTTCTAAAAGGTCACACAGTTTTTCGTCAAGCATAACGTTACGCTCAACAAGTACTTCGTTAGTATTTGGAATTAATACATCTTCAGCAACAACACGACCTAGTACACGTTCACGAAGTGCTTCTACAACGTCACCACCTTCGATAAGCGGTTTCATTGTTAAGCCATCTTCTGTGCCACAGTCGTCTTCGTTGATTACTAAGTCTTGTGCAACGTCTACTAGACGACGCGTTAAGTAACCCGAGTTTGCTGTTTTAAGTGCTGTATCGGCAAGACCTTTACGCGCACCGTGCGTTGAGATGAAGTACTGTAGTACGTTTAGACCTTCACGGAAGTTCGCCGTGATTGGTGTCTCGATGATTGAACCATCTGGACGTGCCATTAGACCACGCATACCCGCTAACTGACGGATCTGAGCGGCGCTACCACGTGCACCTGAGTCTGCCATCATAAACACTGAGTTAAATGAAGATTGCTCTTCTTCTTCGCCTTTCGCGTTGATTACAGTGTCTTTTGATAAGTTCGCCATCATCTCACGTGATAGGTTTTCATTTACACGTGACCAGATATCGATAACTTTGTTGTACTTTTCACCAGCCGTTACAAGACCTGATTGGAATTGTTGGTTGATTTCAGTTACTTCAGCTTCCGCTGATTCAATGATTTCTGCTTTAACCGGTGGGATAACTAAGTCATCGATACCGATTGAAACACCTGACTTCATTGCGTAGTGGAAACCTGTGTACATTACTTGGTCAGCAAAGATAACGGTATCTTTAAGACCTAGACGACGGTAACACTCGTTTAATAAGCCAGAAATTTGTTTCTTACCTAGGGCTTGGTTGATTAACTCAAACGGCATGCCTTTAGGTAGGATTAGTGAAAGAATTGCACGACCTACTGTTGTTTCAACAATAGATACTTGCTCAACTGCTTCACCTTCTTCATTGTCAACTGTTTCGCTAATACGTACTTTTACGCGCGCATGTAGCTCAGCATTACCACTGCGGTATGCTTTTTCAGCTTCTTTAGGATCTTTAAATACAGTACCTTCGCCTTTCGCATTGATACGATCACGAGTCATGTAGTAAAGGCCTAATACAACGTCCTGTGAAGGAACGATGATTGGCTCACCATTCGCTGGAGATAGGATGTTGTTTGTAGACATCATTAGAGCACGTGCTTCTAACTGTGCTTCAAGCGTTAACGGTACGTGTACCGCCATTTGGTCACCATCGAAGTCAGCGTTGTACGCCGCACAAACTAATGGGTGTAAATGGATCGCTTTACCTTCGATAAGCACAGGTTCGAACGCTTGGATACCCAAACGGTGAAGTGTTGGTGCACGGTTAAGTAATACTGGATGTTCACGAATTACTTCGTCTAATACATCCCATACTTCTGCCACTTCACGCTCAACCATCTTCTTAGCAGCTTTGATAGTCGTAGCCATGCCGCGACGCTCTAATTTGCCGTAGATAAATGGTTTGAATAGCTCAAGTGCCATCTTCTTAGGAAGACCACACTGGTGTAGTTTAAGCGTAGGACCTACTGTGATTACAGAACGGCCAGAGTAATCTACACGTTTACCAAGTAAGTTCTGACGGAAACGACCTTGCTTACCTTTGATCATATCAGCAAGCGATTTAAGAGGACGTTTGTTAGAACCTGTAATCGCACGACCGCGACGACCGTTATCAAGTAGCGCATCTACCGCTTCTTGTAACATACGTTTTTCGTTGCGTACGATAATGTCTGGTGCTGCTAGATCTAATAGACGCTTAAGACGGTTATTACGGTTAATAACACGACGGTAAAGGTCATTCAGATCAGAAGTCGCAAAACGACCACCGTCTAGTGGTACTAATGGACGTAGATCAGGCGGAAGTACTGGAAGTACTGTCATGATCATCCACTCAGGGTTGTTACCTGATTGGTGGAAAGATTCCATTAATTTAAGACGTTTAGTGATCTTCTTACGCTTAGTTTCAGAGTTAATTGTTGGTAACTCTTCGCGCATTTCAGCAATTAATTGGCCAAGATCAAGTTCACGAAGCAAGTCTAATACTGCTTCTGCACCCATCTTCGCTTCAAACTCATCACCGTGCTCTTCAAGTGCATCTAGGTACTCTTCTTCACCTAAAAGCTGACCACGCTCAAGCGTTGTCATACCAGGCTCAGTTACTACGAATGATTCGAAGTAAAGTACGCGCTCGATGTCACGAAGTGTCATGTCTAGCATTAAGCCAATACGTGACGGTAATGATTTTAAGAACCAAATGTGCGCAACTGGGCTCGCAAGCTCAATGTGACCCATACGGTCACGACGCACTTTAGTAAGCGTTACTTCAACGCCACACTTTTCACAAATAACACCACGGTGCTTAAGGCGCTTATATTTACCACATAAACACTCATAATCTTTCACTGGGCCGAAAATACGGGCACAGAATAAGCCGTCGCGCTCAGGCTTGAAAGTACGGTAGTTGATTGTCTCAGGTTTCTTTACTTCACCGTATGACCATGAACGAACCATATCTGGCGAAGCAAGACCAATGCGAATTGCATCGAATTCTTCGGTCTTATTTTGTTGCTTCAGAAACTTAAGTAAGTCTTTCACCTTAGCTCTCCTGTCGGAGGTTAATCTTGAGGGCGAACCAATCGCCCCTACATTCTATTCGGCCTAACAGGTGCGGCTTACGCCGCACCTAAATGGCTTAATTTTCTTCCAACTCGATGTTGATACCCAGTGAGCGGATTTCTTTCAACAATACGTTGAACGATTCTGGCATACCTGGTTCCATCTTATGGTTACCATCTACGATGTTCTTATACATCTTAGTACGACCGTTCACGTCATCCGATTTCACTGTTAGCATTTCTTGTAGAGTATATGCAGCACCGTAAGCTTCTAGTGCCCACACCTCCATCTCACCGAAACGCTGGCCACCGAACTGAGCTTTACCACCCAGCGGCTGCTGAGTAACAAGGCTGTAAGAACCAGTTGAACGTGCGTGCATCTTGTCATCAACCAAGTGGTTAAGTTTCAGCATGTACATGTAACCAACAGTTACTTGACGTTCGAACTGATCGCCAGTACGGCCATCATAAAGTGTAACTTGACCGCTTCTTGGATAACCACCAAGCTCTAGTAAGTCTTTGATTTCGCTTTCACGAGCACCATCAAAGGCTGGAGTTGCGATCGGTAAACCACCTTTCAAGTTATCAGCTAAGCGACGAACTTCATCATCAGAGAACGAGTCGATATCAACTTTCTGACGACAATCACCTAATTCGTAAACTTTCTTAACGAAGCTACGGATTTCGTGCAGTTCACGCTGCTCTTTCATCATTTCTTCTAAACGCTCACCCACACCACGTGCAGCAAGACCCATGTGTGTTTCTAGGATCTGACCGATGTTCATACGTGATGGTACACCTAGCGGGTTCAGAACGATGTCTACCGTACGACCTTTGTCATCGTATGGCATATCTTCTACTGGTACGATAGTCGAGATAACACCTTTGTTACCGTGACGACCCGCCATCTTATCACCTGGTTGGATACGACGTTTAACAGCTAGGTATACTTTAACAATCTTAAGTACGCCTGGTGCTAAGTCATCACCTTGAGTGATCTTACGACGTTTGTTTTCAAACTTCTTATCGTATTCAGCTTTAAGCTCATCGTACTGGGCAGCTAGTTGCTCAAGTTCAGCTTGCTTGTCTTCTTCAGCAAGGCTTTGAGTAAGCAGCTTTTCAGCATTTAGTGATGCAATTGAATCTGCGTTCAGACCTGCGTCAACAAGTAACTTACGAGCACGGTCTAATACACCTGCTTCTAAGATACGGAACTCTTCGTTGAAGTCTTTCTTCGCTTCGCGAAGCTGCATGTCTTCAACTTCTAACGCACGCTTATCTTTTTCAACACCGTCACGGGTGAAAACTTGTACGTCGATTACAGTACCAGTTACAGAGTTTGGTACGCGTAAAGAGCTGTCTTTAACGTCTGACGCTTTCTCACCGAAGATAGCACGTAGTAGCTTTTCTTCTGGTGTTAATTGCGTTTCGCCTTTCGGAGTCACTTTACCTACTAGGATATCGCCGCCTTTAACTTCAGCACCGATATAAACAACGCCTGATTCATCAAGCTTGCCTAGTGCAGACTCACCTACGTTAGGGATATCTGCTGTGATCTCTTCAGGACCTAATTTAGTATCACGTGCGATACATTGTAGTTCTTGAATGTGGATAGTCGTTAGACGATCTTCTTGAACTACACGCTCAGATAGTAGGATTGAATCCTCGAAGTTATAACCGTTCCATGGCATGAATGCCACGCGAAGGTTTTGACCAAGTGCTAAGTCACCTAGGTCAGTCGAAGGACCATCTGCTAATACGTCACCACGTGTTACCGGCTCACCAACCATACAAGTTGGTTTTTGGTTAATACATGTATTTTGGTTTGAGCGAGTGTATTTAGTAAGGTTGTAAATATCGATGCCCGCTTCACCTGGAATACGCTCATCTTCATGTACATTTACAACGATGCGGCTTGCATCCGCATACATTACTTCACCGCCACGCTTAGCAACGATAGTTACACCAGAATCTTTCGCTAGTGTAAGCTCGATACCTGTACCTACCAGCGGTTTGTCCGCGATAAGTGTTGGTACGGCTTGACGTTGCATGTTTGAACCCATCAATGCACGGTTAGCATCATCGTGTTCTAGGAACGGGATAAGTGCTGCCGCTACAGAGATCACCTGTTGTGGTGATACGTCCATATATTGCTGGTCCATTTTGCCCATAAAGGTTGATTCACCTTTGTGACGACATGGAATTAGTTCATCAACAAACTCATTGTTTTCATTCAAGTTTGAGTTCGCCTGAGCGATAACAAACTGACCTTCTTCAATGGCTGATAAGTAATCTACTTCATCAGTAACTACACCGTTTACCACTTTACGGTAAGGTGTTTCTAAGAAACCATAGTCATTAGTACGTGCGTACGTAGACAATGAGTTAATTAGACCGATGTTTGGACCCTCAGGCGTTTCGATTGGACATACACGACCATAGTGAGTTACGTGAACGTCTCGAACCTCGAAGCCAGCGCGTTCACGTGTTAAACCACCCGGGCCTAATGCAGAAATACGACGCTTGTGCGTTACTTCTGAAAGCGGGTTATTTTGGTCCATGAACTGTGATAACTGAGATGAACCAAAGAACTCTTTAACCGCAGCCGAAATAGGCTTTGCGTTAATAAGATCTTGTGGCATTACAGCGTCAAGGTCACCTAAGCTTAAACGCTCACGTACAGCACGCTCAACACGTACTAGACCAACGCGGAATTGGTTCTCAGCCATTTCGCCAACACTACGGATACGACGGTTGCCTAAGTGGTCGATATCATCAACATCGCCAACACCGTTACGAATAGCGATAAGCACTTTCATAACAGCTACGATGTCTTCTTTCGATAATGTGCCAGGGCCAGTATCTGAGTCATAACCTACACGGCTATTGAACTTCATACGACCAACTGTTGATAAATCGTAACGCTCGTCAGAGAAGAACAAGTTATCAAATAAGGCTTCAGCCGCGTCTTTCGTCGGTGGCTCGCCTGGGCGCATCATGCGATAAATTTCTACTAATGCTTCTAAACGGTTGCTTGTTGTGTCGATACGTAATGTATCTGACATGTAGGCGCCGCTGTCCACTTCGTTGATATATAGTGTATCAATCTTAGTGTGACCTGCTTTAACCAATTCAGCCATTAGCTCAAGTGATAGCTCGTCATTCGCGTTTGCGATGATCTCACCCGTTGACTCATCAACATAGTTTTTAGCTACAACACGACCAATGATGTACTCATGCGGTACTTCTAATTGGTTAATACCTTTTTTCTCGATGTTCTTGATGTGACGCGCAGTAATACGACGACCCGCTTCAACAAGGACTTCACCGTCTTCGCCTTTGATATCAAAAGCGGCAGTTTCACCACGTAAGCGTGAAGGAACAAGTTCCATGAGAACTTTACCGTCAGCAACTTCAAACGCAGTTGTATCGAAGAATATCTCTAGGATTTCATCCGTTGAGTACTCAAGTGCACGTAGGATGATTGACGCCGGTAATTTACGACGACGGTCAATACGTACATAAAGGTTATCTTTTGCATCAAACTCGAAGTCTAACCATGAACCACGGTAAGGAATTACACGCGCGTTATAAAGTACTTTACCTGACGAGTGAGTTTTACCGCGGTCGTTATCAAAGAATACACCAGGGCTACGGTGTAGCTGAGAAACGATAACACGCTCTGTACCATTGATAACAAAGGTACCGGTATCAGTCATGAGCGGAATTTCGCCCATGTAAACTTCTTGCTCTTTAATGTCTTTAACTGTGCCTGGTGCTTCTTTGTCCATCACCACAAGACGCAATTTTACGCGAAGTGGAGCAGAATAAGTCACACCGCGAATTTGACATTCTTTTACATCGAATACTGGCTCACCAATACGATAACTTACGTATTGAAGCTCAGAATTTCCCGAGTAGCTTTTGATAGGAAACACAGAACGGAAAGCAGCTTCCAAACCGTGATCGCCATCAGCGTCAGGGACTAAGAATTTTTTAAACGATTCTAACTGCGTCGACAGTAAGAAAGGTATATCCAAAACTTGTGGACGTTTACCAAAATCCTTACGGATACGTTTCTTTTCAGAATAAGAGTAAGCCATGGGGTTCCTCAGCTTGCTGATCTTTGACCCGACCTGTTCTTGTAAGAACAGACTTAACTGGCATCTAAGCCAAGATGTACAACATTAAATTGTTGTTCTATTTTGCTCTCACACTTTCAACACCAAAATAGGTAACAACTTGAAAGTAAAGAGAAAATTAGATTTTATTTGCGTTACAGGATTGCATCGCTCTATAGCGCAAAAAGGCCGGTGATTAAATAATCACCAGCCCTTGCCTGATTACTCAGGCAGCGAACCTAGCGTAAGCTAGATTACTTAACCTCAACTTCAGCACCAGCTTCAGTAAGGTCTTTTGCAAGTGCTTCAGCTTCTTCTTTAGATACACCTTCTTTGATAGGTGCAGGAGCAGCTTCAACAAGTGCTTTAGCTTCTTTAAGGCCAAGACCAGTAGCACCACGTACAGCTTTGATAGCTGCAACCTTGTTAGCGCCAGCGCCAGTAAGGATTACGTCGAACTCAGTCTTTTCTTCAGCTGCTTCAGCAGCAGGACCAGCAACAACAGCAGCAGCTGCAGTTACGCCGAATTTTTCTTCCATTGCTTCAACTAGAGCAACAACGTCCATTACTGACATTTCAGCAATAGCATCAAGGATTTGGTCTTTAGTTACAGACATTACAAATTTCCTAATTATTACGGACTAAATATAGCCCAAAAAAAATATTACACCGAAAGTGAACAAAAAAACAGCTTAAAATTAAGCAGCTTGCTCTTCTTTCTGTACACGTACTGCTTCAATTGTTTTACACAATTTACCTGCAGACGCTTCTTTCATAGCGCTCATTAAGCGTGCAACAGCTTCGTCGTAAGTAGGTAGAGTTGCTAGCATAGCTGCGTCTACTACGTTACCTTCAAATGCAGCCGTCTTAACTTCGAATTTCTCGTTCTTCTTCGCGAAATCTTTGAAGATACGCGCAGCAGCACCTGGGTGCTCTGAAGAGAAAGCGATTAAGCTTGGACCTACAAGTGAGTCAGAAAGGCACTCAAAATCTGTACCTTCAACAGCACGTTTAGCTAAAGTGTTACGAACAACTTTCATCCATACACCAGCTTCACGAGCTTCTTTACGAAGGGCAGTGATAGCACCAACTGTTACACCACGAGAATCTGCAACAACTGCAGAAAGAGCACCAGTGGCTGCTTCGTTGACTTCAGCAACAATTGCTTTTTTGCCTTGAAGATTTAAAGCCATGGGTGTTACTCCTGGTTTAATGGGTTGCCGAAATTGGCTTCCCTGTTCTACTCTTCCCCATCTAAGATGGAGATGCTTTTTACGGCGAGAGCCAGAAGATTAGGAAAATCTATCTGGGGATTCACACCGTCTACGTAGGTAAAATATTAAGGCCGAAGCCGCCTACGGTCTTGGACGGAAGTCCAATTTATCGTTTTTACCCGAAGGCATTACGAAATTATGGACTTCAACCCGAATTCTTTACTTGTTTTGAAATTAACTTTCTCAACAAAATGGCGCAAAATTATAGTTCAAATTTCGCGCCATGTAAACTCTTAATTAAGCAACAACTGTGCTTAGAGAGTTTTGGTCAACAGCAACACCTGCGCCCATTGTTGTAGAGATAGTTACTTTCTTCACGTAAGTACCTTTTGCTTGAGAAGGTTTAGCCTTCTTAAGCGCAACAATAAGAGCTTCAAGGTTTTGTTGAAGTTGCTCAGCAGTGAAATCAACCTTACCGATAGTAGTATGGATGATACCGTTCTTGTCGTTACGGTAACGAACTTGACCTGCTTTCGCGTTTTTAACTGCTTCTGCAACGTTAGGCGTTACAGTACCAGTTTTAGGATTTGGCATTAGACCACGTGGACCTAAGATTTGACCTAGTTGACCAACAACACGCATAGCGTCTGGAGATGCAACAACAACGTCAAAGTTCATCTCGCCTTTCTTAACTAGATCAGCAAGATCTTCCATGCCCACTAATTCAGCACCAGCTTCTTTCGCAGCATCTGCGTTAGCGCCTTGTGTGAATACAGCAACACGAACTTCACGACCAGTACCGTTAGGTAGTACAGTTGCACCACGAACGTTTTGGTCAGATTTACGAGCATCGATACCAAGGTTAACAGCAACGTCAACACTTTCTACGAATTTAGCTGTCGCTAACTCTTTTAAAAGAGCAACTGCTTCGTTGATTTCGTAATCTTTAGTTACATCCACTTTTTCGCGGATAGTACGCATACGTTTAGTTAATTTTGCCATTATCTTAGTCCTCTACGTTCAAGCCCATCGCACGCGCAGAACCTGCGATAGTGCGAACTGCAGCGTCCATATCAGCCGCTGTAAGGTCAGGTCGTTTTGTCTCAACGATTTCTTCAAGTTGAGCACGAGTTACTGTACCCACTTTTTCAGTGTTAGGACGGCCAGAACCTGATTTGATGCCTGCAGCTTTCTTAAGTAAGTAAGCAGCCGGTGGAGTTTTCATGTCGAACGTGAAAGAACGGTCACCGTAAACAGAGATCACTACAGGAACTGGAGCGCCTTTTTCGATAGATTCTGTACGTGCGTTGAACGCTTTACAGAATTCCATGATGTTTACACCGTGTTGACCTAGTGCTGGACCTACTGGAGGACTAGGGTTAGCCATACCAGCGGCAACTTGTAGCTTGATAATAGCTTCAACTTTTTTAGCCATAATAAATACCTCATTTGGTGGGTCATAGCCTTGTGCGCGCGAGGACGCGTACTCTAACGGCTTCCCAGTTTAAAAATTGGTTCTCACTTTTTAGTGATAAAACAAGTTGTAACTTGCCCTAACACAAAAAGGCCGCTGATTATAAGTTAATCAGCGGCCTTTTTCAAGCTTATTGCCAAAATATTAAACGATTTTGGCAGCTTTAATTTTTTACTTACTTGTCTTGCTCAACTTGACCAAATTCAAGGTCAACAGGTGTCGAACGACCGAAGATAAGAACAGACACTTTCACGCGGCTCTTCTCGTAATCAACTTCTTCAACAACACCGCTGAAGTCAGCAAATGGACCATCGATAACACGAACAACTTCGCCTGGCTCGAATAATGTAGCTGGCTTAGGTGCTTCAGAGTTCTCTTGAAGACGGTTTAAGATGCGGTCAGCTTCTTTTTGGCTAATTGGTGCTGGACGATCAGACGTACCACCAATGAAGCCCATAACACGAGCAGTGCTGTTCACTAGGTGCCAGCTTGCATCGTTCATGTCCATTTGAACTAGTACGTAACCTGGGAAGAATTTACGCTCAGACTTACGCTTTTGGCCAGCGCGCATCTCAACAACTTCTTCAGTTGGTACTAATACTTCACCAAAACTATCTTCCAAACCTTCGATCTTGATGTGCTCAAGAATAGTTTGTGCTACACGCTTCTCGTAACCAGAGAAAGCTTGTACTACGTACCAACGTAGTTTCTTTTCGTTCTTCTCATCCGACATGGGATTAGATCTCCAATCCAGTTAAAAAGCCTACTGCGCGGAATAAAATGCCATCTAATCCCCAAAGGATAAGCGCCATAATCACAGTTGCAACCATTACAATTAATGTCGTATGTGTTGTTTCTTGGCGAGTTGGCCACACAACTTTACGTACTTCGATACGTGCTTCTTTTGCAAACGCAAGAAAAGTACGACCTTTTTCAGTTAGTGAGGCAATGCCTAAACCAGCTGCAACAGCAACCACTACACCAATAGCACGTAATAATACAGATTGGTCTGCATACATGTGGTTACCAACGACTGCGCCTGCTAGTAGCGCAATTGCTACAATCCACTTTACTGAATCCATCGCACTTGATGGTGTTTCTACATTCGTGCTCATAATATTTTTACCTTAACTACAGACACAACAACCCTGCGCTCTGGCAGGGTTAATCCATTAAAATCTAAACTTAAAAACTGACTTGTTTAAACCGATTTTTAATTTCAGACTTAGCACACATTGTGTAAAAAGTGGCAGGGGCGGAGAGATTCGAACTCCCAACCGTCGGTTTTGGAGACCGCTGTTCTACCAATTGGAACTACGCCCCTGCAAAGTGGATGCCTATTATACTTACGCAATTCATTAACACAAGAGTAAAAGATACCCATTAGTTAAAATCTCATCAGTTCGTTTAAAAATCAATATTAACATTGATTAAAAAGCAGTTTATCATAAACCCATTACAGGAACATAAAACAACATGGATCAGTGTGCTGCTATTAAAATCCCCTTTTAATATTGTATTGTTATGCCTCATTTTGTTGATGGCTAATCAGAGTAGTGCCCGTTCTTTACACCTTAGCACTTTTAATAGTCAGCAGGGCCTGAGCCAAAATTCAATCACTTGCAGCATCACTGACCAACAAGGTTTTTTATGGTTTGCCACACAAGGTGGCTTAAATCGCTTTGATGGTTATGAATTTAAGCGTTTTAAAGCTAACAGCGATGATAAAAGCATTTCAGGGAATTGGATTACAGGCTGTGTTAGAGATAGTAAAAACCAGCTATGGTTTTCGACTGCAAGCAAAGGGCTTAATAGACTCAACCCTAAAACCGGTCTGTTTGAGGTGTTTTCTACACACCATAATGAAAGCCTAAGTGAAGATAAAATTTGGTCTATGGCGTTAGCTAAAGACGATGTTATGTGGCTTGGCCACGAACACGGTAAATTAACCCGTTTTGATGTATCAAATAATAGCTTTACACACTTTCACTATGAATCAGCGCAGCCACTGGTTCGAGACATTGTTATTACCGATGAACTAATTTGGCTTGCCACAGATAAAGGGCTTATTTCATTTAACTCAAGCACTGAGCAATTTACTCAGCATGCTCAGATCTCCGTGCCGCTCTGGCATCTCAAATTGCTTAATGACGAAAAGCTGCTAATTGGTGCTAAAAAAGGTCTTTATATATTAAATTTAGCAACGCAAAGTAGTGAAAAAATCGAACAGTTTAATGGAACCTGGGTAACAGACAGCCTCGTTGACCAACAGCAAAACCTTTGGCTTACAAGCTATGGGCAAGGACTCTACTTTTTGCCTGCTGGTGCTGACTTACAAAAGCAATTCACTCAACATCGTCATGACAAACAAAACTCCAATGGCTTAAGCAGCGACTATTTGCTTTCTCTTTATCAAGACTCGCAAGGTATTATTTGGCTGGGCACAGACGGCTATGGTGTGCACCGCTATGATCCTAAGCAGCAACAGTTCTCTCATCAATTAAAAACCTCTCAAGCAAATTCGTTAAGTCATAACTTTGTCCGTTCAATAGTTAAAAGAGCCAATGGTGAGATCTGGGTTGGTACCCGTGATGGACTCAATCGCAAAACAACATCAGGTTATCAGCACTTTAAAGACGCCCTAACCAATAACAATATATTTGCCCTTCACGAAGACGCTAACCAGCAGTTATGGATAGGTACGTACGGAGGCGGCTTAATAAAGTATCAAGACAGCCTTGATGAGTTTACAGCTTTCACCATGCAAAGCCACCAGCTAGCCAGTGACCGTGTTTACGCAATTACCAGCGACAAAACAGGTGCGCTTTGGCTTGGTAGTAACCAAGGCCTAACCCGTTTCGAGCCTGCCTCTGCCAAAGTAACTCACTATAAGTACAGTGATACGCAAAATAGCCTTGCCAACAACACCGTATTTACTTTGGCTTATGATAATAAAGAGCATGCACTGTGGATTGGTACCCGAGCAGGACTCAATAAACTCGATATATCAACAGAGCAATTTAGTTTATTAGATGAACAAAGCTCTGGTGAGACAGGGCTTAGCCACAATATGGTTACCTCTTTATTACTCAGTGAAGACAGCATTTGGGTTGGCACCATGCAAGGCTTGAATGAAGTTAACAAGCGTACCCTCACAGTGAAACACATTACTGAACAGCAAGGTTTAGCTAACGACAACATTTTTGACATTCTTACCGATAAACAAGACATGCTTTGGCTTGCAACCAATGGCGGACTCAGTCGCTACAACCCCAGCACGCAGCAAATGCAGCAGTTTCTGCCAGAAGACGGCATTCAGCATCAATCATTTATATTAGGTGCGAGCTTTCAAGCTGACGATGGCGAGTTATTTTTTGGTGGTATTAATGGCTACAATCATTTTTACCCTGAGCAACTAACCTTATCGCACACACCCCCTACGCCAGTGTTAACTGAGTTATTACTTAATAACCAAACAATTAAAAGTAATCATTTTGATAAGCAAACCAATACCCTTGCTAGTGCAACTCAGACATTCTCGTTTGCAAAATCAGCGGGGGTTATCGGTTTTAAATTTAGTGCATTAAAAAATGGTGCGACTCCAAAACATTATCAATATGGCTACAAGCTAGCTGGCTTTGATGAGCAATTTTTATATACCGATGCATCCCTTAGACAAATTAACTATCCACAGCTGCCTGCTGGTCACTACCAGTTATTGCTAAAAGCAAAAGATCAATATGGTCAATGGAGTGACAGTACACAGCTGTTAGAACTTACTGTTGTGCCTCCTTGGTGGCAAACTAAACTAGCCTACTGTATTTACTTTGTGTTTGCTTTAGCACTGACTTGGCTTGTGTTAAATGCCTTGTACAAGCGCAAACTAGCAGAGCAAGAGAAGCAAACCGAAATTGAGCTAAACAAATTAAAAGACCAGTTTTTAGATAACATTAGCCACGAACTCAAAACACCACTTAGCTTAATACTCGCTCCGATCAGTCAATTGCAGCGAAGCAATGCCGATCCAAAAGCTCAAACGCAACTAGCCAGTATTAAACGAAACTGCCAACGCTTACTAGAGCTAATCAATCAACTTTTACAATTGAGTCAACGCCCAAGCACGGCAATTTACACTGTCAGCCCCTATTCTATTACGCCATTTTTAACAGATTTAGTGGCGGATTTCAGGCCTCTGTATGAGCAAAAACAGCTGCAATTTAGCTTCACTGACACCACCACTACAGCACTTAAGATTAACCTTGCTCCTGAACATGCTCACTCGATTTTTAGTAATCTGATAAGCAACGCTCTTAAGTACACCCCTGCAGGTGGCACAGTCGACATTCACCTTAGTGAAGTACAACAAGCGTTAAAGTTTAAAATTACTGATACCGGTGTGGGTATTGCCAGTGAGCATCAGCAGTCGATTTTTCAGCGCTTTACTCGCTTAACATCGTCAGAAGCAGGAAGTGGTATTGGCCTGAGCTTAGTAAAACAACTCGTTGAACAATACGGTGGTTCTATCAGTGTAAGCAGTAAAATCGCTGAAGGTAGCTGCTTTACTGTGTCATTACCTATGATTGAAAGTGCTGATAATCAAGCCAGTAGCGCTATGCAAGTTCATACCTCACAACCAACACTGCTGATTGTTGAAGATAATGAGGAAATGGCAGAGCTACTCCTTTCTTTATTTAATAAAGAGTTTAACTGTATCTGTGCAACTGATGGTCAGCAAGCTCTCGACCTTTGCCAGTCAAACTTACCTGAGCTCATTATTAGTGATGTGATGATGCCAAATATGGATGGTTATCAATTATTAGCAGCACTGCGTTCAAACCCAGCCACCAGCCACATTCCGGTATTATTACTTTCTGCTAAAGCAGATACCCACAGCCGCTTAAAGGGGCTGGATTTATTAGCTGATGATTTTTTGAGTAAACCTTTTGAACCTACTCTACTAGTTAGCAGAGTAAAAGGACTGCTTAATCTGAGACAAATTTTAAACCAACACCTAACAGCACAACTGGCAGCTCCTCTGAATAGTGATACAGCCGCTGTAACAGTACAAAATAAAGATTATTCCTTCACTGAAAAGCTTAAGCAGACAGTACAAGCACACTACCAAGATGAAAGCTTTTCGGTTGAACAATTAGCCTCTGCGTTATGTTTAAGCTCACGAGCTCTGCAACTAAAAATGAAAGCCTTGTACTCACAAACACCTTCTGATTATTTGCGCAATACTCGCTTAGAGTTTGCAAAAAAACAGCTAATCGATAGCGCGTTAGCAATTGGTCAAGTCGCGGAGCAAGCAGGTTTTAGTTCACAAAGCTATTTTGCCCGAAGCTTTAAGAGCTATGTTGGCTTATCACCAAAACAGTATCGAGAAAAACATCAAAAACATGCCGAATTTCGCATCAGTGAATAAAGTTTTCGCCTGAGTGCTATTAATAAAACACTGATTTTTATAGCTTATCCATACAAACGTCAATAACAACAAAGCCCATAGTGCGGCGTTATTTACTGCATGAGATATAAGTTAAGGAAAGTCATATGCTCACCAAAACACACAAAGCAATTTCGATTACGTTACTTGCTGCGGCACTGACTGCATGCCAGAGTACTTCGACAACCACCAGCAATACCAATAGCCCAGATATAAACGAAGTTGCACAGCAGCAATACAATGGCCCAAAAGCTCGGATCGCTGTTGCTCGCTTTACTGATAAATCAAACGATTCACGTTGGTGGCGTAAAGAAATTGGTGAAGGTATGGCCGATCAACTTACAACCGCATTAGTTAGCACCAATCGCTTTATTGTTTTAGAGCGACAAGCACTTGATGCCGTATTATCAGAACAAGACCTTGCTGTGTCAGGCCGTGTGAGTGCAGCTTCTGGTGCTGCGTATGGTGAAATAGAGGGAGCCGAAATTGTTGTGGTTGCCGCAGTCACAGAGTTTGATGATGACAACTCAGGCACTCGTGTCGGCAGTGGTGGCTTTATCGGTGATGTATTTAGCTCGGTATCGGCGGGTTTTTCAAGTTCGCACATGGCGATAGATTTACGCTTAATCGACACGCGTACTTCTCGTATTTTAGCCGCTACCAGTGTTGAGGGCGGCAGTAAAGATTTTGACTTTACATCTGCTGCTACCAATTTTGGTGGCGCACTCGTTGGTGGTAACTTAAGTAGCTGGTCAAACACACCAAAAGAAAAAGCATTGCGCGAAGTGATCGTAAAAGCTGTTGAGTTTTTAGAGTCAAAAGTGCCAACAACTTATTATCGCTATAATAGTGATAACACCATTGCAGCTGGCCATACAGCCCCTGCACCACTAAAAGTAACCGCAGCTGCAGCTCCTGCTAAAGCGCCAGTAGCATCGGTTAGTGTTCCAACTCACAGAATGCCTTACTACGAAAAAACAGACTTAGCGATGTCACGACTGAACTTGGTTTGTTTGGGTTATTTGAAAAGGCAGCCTCACTACGAAGAATATGAAATAGAAGACGTAGAGTACGATCAAGCAACGGTGATTGCGCTCACTGAGTATCAGCAAGAAAAAAAGCTGAAAGTGACTGGCCTTGCTGATGAGACAACTAAAAAGTCTCTTGATGATTCAGGGTGTATTGCCAAAACAAACAAATCAAGTTTAGAAAGCTTTGGCAGTATGTTTAAATTTAACTAAGCAAACTAACAGCCAGTGCCCGCACTGACTGTTTAAAACCTTAGTTATAAAATTTGTAATAACTCACCACGATAAAAATCACATAACAACCAAATTTGTTGAAATGGATGATGCTTAGGCACATCAAGGTGAGTAAGTACTGACTTAAAATCATCAAGATGCCATATAGTACTGGCATTTCGAATTAATAACCAAGGCTGAGTAGACTCGTAGTGTTTCTTAGCTTTTTGTGCCAGCAAGCGATGTAAAGCACAGTGCAAACGCTCGTTACTCGGTGCTAAAGCCATTTCAGCAAGATCTCGTTGCATTGAGATAGACAGCGGCCGACCTAACACCGCCATTGCCTCTGTTTCGCTGGCATATAAATGTGCAACTTCAATATCAAGCCGTTCATCACCTTTGTAACAACTCACGTCTGGTTTGCTCGGCGTGTTATGCCAAATATTGCGCATACTTACGCCAAACTGCTTTTCGTAACAGCGCAAAAACAATTTTGCTGCACCATGCTCGAGCGCTATTTTTTCTTGTTCACTTTCACGATTCATTTAATGTTGCATACACATCTTTTAATAACCCAGAAGCGCCAAAACGAAATAGCTCAGGTTGTAAATACGCTTCACCCATAATTGACTCAGCTAGGGCTAAATACTCAGCAGCATCGGTGACTGTTCTGACCCCGCCTGCCGCCTTAAAACCAACCTTTTTGCCACTCGCTTTTATAGTGCTTAACATGATGTCTGTTGCAGCTAGCGTTGCATTAACAGCCACTTTACCGGTACTGGTTTTAACAAAGTCAGCGCCGCCATCAATTGCCAGCTTTGTTGCTGTTGCAATGAGGTCATCGCTTAATTCGCCACTTTCGATAATGACTTTAAGCTGCGCTTGAGTGCCACATGCCTCTTTTGACGCTTTGACATACTCTAAAACTTTGCGCTCATCACCGGCAATTAGCGATTTATAAGGGATCACTAAATCAATTTCATCAGCGCCGCGCTCAATGGCAAACAGGGTTTCATTTAACACTTGCTCTAACGATTGCTCCCCACTAGGAAAGTTAGTAACTGTAGCCACTTTGACTTGCTGTAGTTCGCGCTCAGCGAGAGCAAGCTTTGCATCGCTAACAAACTGGCTATACACACAAACCGCTGCAGGAATGCCTAACGTTGGCTCAATACTGGCAACCAAGTTATTAATGGTTTGTGTTGTGTCGCTGTCATTCAGAGTTGTTAAGTCCATCAGTGCCACCGCTTGGGCAGCGCTTGTTTGCATTTTAGTCATAGTTCTTATAGTTGTGTTGCCATATTAGTGACCTATAGTAGCAAATTTTTATCATTCGGCTATAAATCATAACTAATCACCATAAGGCTGCTTATTTACTTGTAACTCGCCGCAATCCCTTGTTAACTAAGTCTTAAGCCAAAACAAACCACCTGGTATAACTTTTAGTTATATAAACTTGGTTTTAATTATTTTTTACTTTTTTTAGAGCACTATATTCTGCTTGCCTGCAATAAGCAGTTTCTTGATGTGTTTTAGGGGTGAGAACAAAGTGCAATATTTACCAATCTTTACCAAATTAGACGACAAACCTGTGCTGGTAGTCGGCGGTGGAGATGTTGCGTTACGCAAATGCCGCGCATTTTTAAAAGCGCGTGCTCATGTGACGCTAGTCGCCCCTGAATTTTGTGATGAACTGCGAGAACTTGCTGAGAAAGGTGATGTAACACTCATTAACGACTTTTTCAAAGAACAGTATTTAGATCAGCAAATGCTGGTAATCGCTGCAACTGATATAGACAGCGTTAACAAAGATGTGTTCGAACTTGCTAATGCGCGCAATATTTTCGTTAACGTGGTGGATGATCAATCTAAGTGCAGCTTTATTTTTCCATCAATTGTTGACCGTGATCCAATCACAATTGCAATTTCAAGCGCAGGCACAGCGCCGGTATTAGCACGTCGTTTACGCGAAAAACTCGAAACGCTTATTCCACAGCATATTGGTCCACTCGCTACATTAGTTGGTAGCTTTCGTGACAAAGTAAAACAACGCTTTAAACACTTTGCCGATCGTCGCCAGTTTTGGGAAGGCGTATTTGATTCATCAGTTGTAAGTAAAGTGCAAGCGGGTAATACCGAAGCTGCAACAGCGCAGTTAGAGCAACTGTTAGATGCAAAGCCAGAGCCTGAAGGCGAAGTGTATGTTGTTGGTGCAGGCCCAGGTGACCCAGAGCTATTAACACTAAAAGCACTGCAGTTAATGCAACAAGCCGACGTAGTTGTATATGATTACTTGGTTTCTGATGAAATTATGGATTTAGTTCGCCGTGATGCCGACCTAGTTTGCGTAGGTAAACGTTTAGGCGATCATAGCGTGGCGCAAGAAGATACCAATCAGATGTTGGTCGATTTTGCCAAGCAAGGCAAAAAAGTATGCCGTATTAAAGGTGGCGATCCGTTTATTTATGGTCGTGGTGGTGAAGAAGTACAAGTTCTTGCCGCGAATAAAGTACGTTACCAAATCGTACCGGGTATTACTGCTGCTGCAGGCTGTAGCGCTTATGCCGGTATTCCACTTACTCACAGAGATCATGCGCAAGCCATTCAGTTTGTAACAGGTCACTGTAAAAAAGATGGTCAAGAATTAGATTGGCAGTCACTCGCCAAGCCAAATCAGACCTTAGCGATTTATATGGGCGTGATTAAATCACCACATATTCAAGCACAACTATTAAAACATGGCCGCGGTGCAGATACCCCCGTTGCCATTATCGAAAATGGCACACGTAAAGAACAACGTGTGGTAACAGGGCAATTAGGTGAGCTGGCCGACTTGATTTCGCGCCATAGCATTATTTCACCCGCCCTATTAATTATTGGTGAAGTTGCATCATTGCACCATCAGCTTGCATGGTTTGGTCAAACAGAACAAACCAGCAGCTTTGCCCAGCCAATTACTGGCGTAGCTTAATTTAACTTTTAATCATTTTAGTAGGACGACTAACAATGGCTTTAACACACCTTCAGCAATTAGAAGCTGAAAGTATCAAAATCATGCGCGAAGTTGCTGCTGAGTTTGAAAACCCGGTGATGCTTTACTCAATCGGTAAAGATTCATCTGTGTTATTACACTTAGCGCGTAAAGCGTTTTATCCAGCAAAGATCCCATTTCCACTTTTACACGTTGACACCAACTGGAAGTTTAAGGAAATGATCGCGTTTCGTGACCGCCTAGCTAAAGAGTATGGCTTTGATTTAATCGTCCACAAAAACCCTGAAGGGTTAGAGATTGATATCAATCCATTTGTTCACGGCTCGGCAAAGCACACCGACATCATGAAAACGCAAGGCTTAAAACAAGCGTTAGATAAATACGGCTTTGATGCTGCGTTTGGTGGTGCACGTCGTGACGAAGAGAAATCACGTGCTAAAGAGCGTGTTTACTCATTCCGTGATAAACATCACAGATGGGATCCAAAAAACCAACGTCCAGAGCTTTGGAATACGTACAACAGCCAAGTTAACCCGGGTGAAAGCATTCGTGTATTTCCGTTATCTAACTGGACTGAGCTGGATATTTGGCAGTATATCTACCAAGAAAACATTGAAATGGTTCCTCTTTACCTTGCCAAAGAGCGCCCTGTTGTTGAGCGTAACGGCACGCTAATCATGGTTGATGATGAGCGTATGCCATTAGAAGAAGGCGAAGTACCGCAAATGAAGTCGGTACGTTTTCGTACTCTTGGTTGCTACCCGCTTACGGGTGCTGTGGAATCAACAGCAGGTACCTTAACTGAAATTATTGAAGAAATGCTGCTTTCAACCTCTTCTGAGCGTGAAGGCCGCGTGATTGATCACGACTCTGCAGGTTCAATGGAAAAGAAAAAACGTGAGGGCTATTTCTAATGTCTAAAACAAACGACACGATTAATGAAGTAAGAGAGTTAGGCATCGACGCCTACCTTGCTCGCCAACAAGACAAAAGCCTTTTACGCATGCTGACCTGTGGTAGTGTGGATGACGGTAAATCAACGCTGATTGGCCGCCTTTTACATGACAGTCACCAAATTTATGAAGACCAACTTGCAGCCCTGCATAAAGACAATGAAAAAGTCGGTAATGCCGGTGAAGAGCTTGATTTAGCACTTCTTGTAGATGGTCTTCAAGCAGAGCGTGAGCAAGGTATTACCATTGACGTTGCTTATCGTTACTTCTCAACAGCAAAACGTAAGTTCATTATTGCTGATACACCAGGACATGAGCAGTACACGCGTAACATGGTAACCGGCGCATCAACCAGTGATGTGGCGATTATCTTAGTTGATGCGCGTTACGGCGTACAAGTACAAACTAAGCGTCATAGCTTTATCTGTGACTCATTAGGTATTAAGCAGTTTGTTGTTGCTATCAACAAGATGGATATCGTCGATTTCGATGAAACCGTATACGAAAAAATCAAAGCCGACTACCTTAAGTTTGCAGATCAACTAAACGTTACTAATATCAAGTTTGTGCCTATGTCAGCACTAAAAGGTGACAACGTAGTTACACGCTCAGAGCACACACCTTATTACACAGATAAACCACTGCTTGAGTTACTTGAAGACTCACCAGCGGCTGAAATTGATAACGGGTTTGAAGCGCGTCTTCCGGTGCAATATGTAGTACGCCCTAACTTAGACTTCCGTGGCTTCCAAGGCACTCTAACGTCTGGCAAGTTCAGCGTGGGTGATGCTGTAAAAGTATTACCATCAGGTAAAAGCTCAAGCATCAAAGAGATTGTCACTTTCGATGGCAACTTAGATACCGCTGAAGCAGGCCAAGCAATCACTTTAACGTTAAACGACGAAATTGATATCAGCCGTGGCGATGTGATTGTACCAGCCGCTTCAAAAGCTGCTGTAACAAACCGTATTCAAGCTAAACTAGTATGGATGCATGAAGCACCGTTAGTATTAGGTAAAAGCTATAACTTTAAATTAGGCAGCAAAAACACCTCGGCAGTGGTAAGAAAAATCGATCACACGATTGATGTAAATACCCTTGAGCATGGTCAAGCTGATTCATTACAACTTAACGAAATTGCAATTGTAACCTTAGAGCTTACAGAAACAATTTTGGCTGATGAGTACCACAATAATCATGAAACAGGTGCGTTTATCCTAATTGACCGCTTATCAAACCTAACCGTTGCGGCAGGTATGATTGAGCAATTACTTAGCATTGAAGAACAACAAAGTAGCTTTAGCGACTTTGAAGTTGAATTTAACGCTTTAGTACGCAAGCACTTCCCTCATTGGCAAGCGCTTGATATAACTAAGCTTAAATAACCACTATTCGCCTGTTATAGGAAGTAAAAAGCATGTATCAACAGCTGGTATTAACAGGCATTATGCTGGTATTAGTGGGGTGCCTTTTTGGCACTCGACTAAAACCTGCATGGTTATTTGTCGGCGCCATTGGTATTAGTTATTTAGCAGGGCTAATAAGCCTTGAAGATATGCTAATTAACTATGCAAACCCTTCTTTAATCACTCTTATTCTACTTGTACTCGTTTCGATAGCTGTAGAAAAAACCACGTTAGTGCAAAAGCTTGCTCAGTCTCTTTCGAAAGGCAGCCTGACAAGTTCGGTGACCAAGCTTGGTTTATCAACCGCCTTTTTATCATCATTTACCAATAATACTGCGGTAGTGGCATCGCTGATCAGTGCGATAAAAGAAAGCCCAACACATTCACCGTCTAAACTTTTATTGCCTTTATCATACACCGCCATTTTAGGTGGCACGATCACCCTGATTGGCACCTCAACCAATTTAATTGTTAATGGCTTTGCCGTTGAAGCGGGCATGGAGCCGCTTGGCTTTTTTGATTTTACCTTGATTGGCTTAGGCGCACTGAGCGTTGGCCTTATCACTATTTTAGTGATGCTCAAGTATTTACCAGATAACGGTAAAAACGACCAAGAAGTAGTGCCCTTTTACCTTGAAGGTAAAGTAGAAGCAGGCTCAAAACTTATTGGTAAAAGTGTTGAGGAAAATGGCCTTCGTGAATTAAAAGACTTGTTCTTAGCCGAAATAATCCGCGGTGATAAACGTATTTGTGCGGTTACCCCAAAACAAGTTATCAAAGAAGGTGACGTATTACTTTTTGTAGGTGATATAAAGTCAGTACCTCTGCTCACCCAATTTGACGGCTTAAAAGTTGTGCACGACAAACATGAGAAAGACGTTGAGCACCTAGTTGAAGTTGTTGTTAGCCATTCTTCAAAATACATTGGTAAAACAATTAAAGAAGTTCGCTTTCGTGAACAATTTCATGCTGCCGTTATTGCTATTCGCCGCGGCCATGACCGTTTACAAGGTGGTTTGGGTAAAGTTCAGTTGCAAGCTGGTGACTCGCTGATCCTAGCGCCTGGCAAAGAGTTTTACTCGCTACCTAATTTAAAACGTGAGTTCGTTTATATTTCAGGTCTTGATTTACAAACCCATTTAAAACCTAAGCAATCAAATATTGTGTTAGCAAGTTTTGCAGCCGTATTGGGGTTAAGTATTGTTGGCCTCGTTCCCTTAGTGAAAGGCCTACTCGTTCTTCTTATCGGTTTAATGCTAACGGGTACAATCAAGCTAAGTGAAGTAAAACGTCGTTTTCCAATTGAGTTACTCGCAGTAGTGGGTAGTGCTATTGGCCTTGCCAAACTCATGATAGGCACAGGCCTTGCCGGTGAAATTTCATCAGCCATGTTATACGTATTAGGTGATTTTGGGCCTTACGGGGCATTTATCGCAATATTCTTGATGACGGTTTTGTTTACCGAACTCATTACCAATAATGCCGCTGCCGCGCTTTCATTTCCGGTAGCGTATGCACTCGCCGTTGGTTTTGATGTATCACCGTTGCCTTTTATTATGGCTGTCGCATTTGGTGCATCAGCGAGTTTCATTTCGCCATTTGGTTATCAAACTAACTTGATGGTTTACAGTGCGGGAAATTACCGCCTTAAAGATTACATTGCCATGGGCTTACCTTTATCGATTATTTACTCGATTACGGTTTTAACACTCATACCGCTGGTATTCCCATTTCAATAACGAGAGTAAAGACAATGGATGAAAATATCGTTTGGCATAATTACGCCATTAGCAAATCACAGCGTAGTGAGCAAAAAAAGCATAAGCCAACCATTTTATGGTTCACAGGTTTTTCAGGCTCAGGCAAAAGCACTGTTGCAAACGCACTAGAAAGCGCATTACACCAATTAGGTGTTCACACCTACCTACTCGATGGCGACAATGTGCGTCATGGCTTGTGTAAAGATCTTGGCTTTACTGATGAAGACCGCGTAGAAAACATTCGCCGCGTCGGTGAAACGGCAAAGCTGATGGTCGATGCCGGTCTTGTGGTATTAACCGCATTTATTTCGCCATTCCAAAGCGAACGCGATATGGTAAGAAACTTAGTAGAGGATGGTGAGTTTATTGAGGTATTTTTAGATACCCCGCTCGACGTGTGTGAAACACGCGACCCTAAAGGGCTTTATAAAAAAGCCCGTGCAGGTGAAATTAAGCACTTCACAGGTATCGACTCAGACTATCAAATCCCTACATCGCCAGAAATTAAAATCGATACCAGTAAAAACACCCTAGACCAATCGGTGCAAGAGCTGGTAGCGTATTTAAAACAACAGCAAATTATAGGTTAAGTCATGAATCAAACGGAACTGCTAGAAGAAATCTTACTCCTCGCACGCCAAGCCGGCAGTGCAATAATGGGGATTTACGAAAAGGACTTTAATGTTGAGTACAAAGCTGATGAAAGCCCAGTGACCGACGCCGACCTAGCAGCTCACAAAGTGATTGTGAATGGCTTACAACATCTCACCCCTGATGTACCAATTCTAAGTGAAGAAAGCGCTGATATTAGCTGGGATATCCGTCAAACTTGGCAACGCTACTGGTTAGTAGACCCAATTGATGGCACCAAAGAGTTCATTAAAAAGAATGGCGAGTTTACAGTGAACATTGCCTTGATTGAAAAAGGTAAACCAGTATTAGCTGTTGTCGATGCACCAGCATTAGGTGTGTCGTATATTGCCGCAGAAGCAATTGGTGCCTTTAAAGATAAAGGTGATGAGCGCATTGAACTTAAGGTAACCCGTAAACCAAATAAAGGGCTTATCCGTGTTGTCGGCAGCCGTTCACACCCTTCTCCTGATCTAGCTGAATTTGTAAAACAGTTTGAAGATGTAGAAATGGTTTCAAAGGGCAGCTCGCTAAAACTTTGTCTTGTTGCCGAAGGGAGTGCTGATATATACCCACGCCTTGGCCCAACCTGTGAGTGGGATACCGGAGCAGGTCATGCGATTGCCGAAATAGCAGGCGCAACGGTTAGCAAACTCGATGGCAGCCCACTACTGTATAACAGTAAAGAAGAGTATCTGAATCCGTATTTTGTCGTATCGGCATTACAGGACTAAAAGCATTCCGTTAAATACCGTAGGCTGGGTAGAGCGTAGCGAAACCCAGCGTCTCCCCTGTCATCGCAAAAAAAATATCAAAATTTCATATTCCCTACTTTATGACCACAATCATCTAGCCAATAAGTCCTTGTTCCTATAGTATTTTGCTCTCTCAAACTCATAAAGGAATAACCATGACGACTGTTGAAAAAGCAATTGAATCTGGCTACGAGGCCCAAATTAGCGCACTTTATAAAGCCCTTTCACAAGGAGTGCTTGCCGCTAATGGCGATGAAAGTGAAATCACTGCAGCTGAGGCACGTTTTAAGAAAGGTTTAGCATTTGCCGCAGATATTAAAGCTCGCGCACTTGCAGCAGCAGAATAAATACCACAACTGGGCTTTATAAATAAGCCCAACTTTCTTCTTTTGTAAGTCTCTCCTTACAGCATAGTTATTTAAATACAACGCTAAAACATGCATTCTAAGTCGCTTTTCTATATGCTGCGCGACAATTATTATTCTAATAGTGGAGTGCTAATGAACACACATCAAGATGCTATGCCGTATGATGCATCGACAACAAGTAGTAACTCAAAATGGAATCTTCATGACACCCAATGGGTATTAAGTTTATTTGGCACCGCAGTCGGTGCAGGGATTTTATTCTTACCAATTAATATCGGTATCGGCGGATTTTGGCCTTTGATTATCATGGCATGCCTTGCCTTTCCGATGACTTACTTAGCTCACAGAGGCTTAGCCCGATTTGTTTTATCATCAAAACAGCCTAAAGCAGACTTTACCGATGTAGTAGAAGAACACTTTGGCATTAACACCGGGCGCTTAATCTCTTTACTGTATTTTCTCTCTATCTTCCCTATTTTACTTATTTACGGTGTAGGATTAACCAACACTGTTGATAGCTTTATCGTTAATCAACTAGGTATGGAATCACCACCACGCGTACTGTTATCTGGTGTACTCGTTGGCGGTATGATCAGTTTAATGCTTGGTGGCGAAGCACTGATGTTACGTGCTTTTGCAATCCTTGTTTATCCGCTTGTCGCTATCTTGTTTTTCTTATCGATTTACCTGATCCCAAGCTGGCAAATGCCAGATGTGTCTGTCCCTGAGTTTTCAGGCTTTATGAAAACACTTTGGTTATCAATACCTATCATTGTATTCTCATTTAGCCACGCAGCTGCGATCTCAAGCTTTGTGCATGTACAACGTGCTCACTACGGCAATAATGCTAAAATGAAGTCAGAAGCAATTCTAAAGCGTACTAGCCTACTATTAATCGTGTTTGTTTTACTGTTTGTATTCTCGTGTGTGCTGTCACTATCTACTGAACAAATGGTACAAGCAAAAGCTGATAACGTGTCTATCTTGTCATTCCTTGCCAATATTACAGATAACTCGTTTATTGCGACCTTAGGGCCATTAGTAGCCTTTATCGCGATTACATCTTCATTCTTAGGTCACTTCTTAGGTGCCCGTGAGAGCTTCAACGGCCTTGTTAGTAAGCAAGCCCATATGAACCCTAAACTCGTTGATAAGATTGGCACTGTTATCATGTTCTTTGCTATTTGGTATTGCTCAGTGATCAACCCAAGTATTTTAGACATGATGGATCAGCTGTCAGGCCCTATCATCGCCATGATCCTTTTCATCATGCCAATGATTGCCGTTTATAAAGTACCTAGCTTACACAAATACAGAAACCGCTTAAGCACACTGTTCGTATTAACAGTTGGCTCTCTAGCCGTATTTGCGCTTATCTACAGCATGATTAAGTAATCCCATCATTGCTAGATATAGAAGCCCAGCCGGGAAACCGGCTGGGCTTTTTTGTTAGCAACTGGAAAGTTGGAAGGCGTGGCGTAGGTTGGGTAGAGCGCAGCGAAACCCAACAGCGTGGTAATTCGTCATGCACAATGCAGAGGTAAAGTTCATTAATAAAAGACGAATTAGCGCAAGGTGAAATAAGCCGTTTTAGAGATCGCTAACCTGTTAGACCAGTAGAGATTTTAAGAATTTTTAACCATGGGTTATGAAGAGGGTCATATGGATTATGTTGGGTTTCGCTCCTCTCTACCCAACCTACCTGGAGAATGAACAGGGTGAGCTTAGAATGACTCTGTACTAAACAACCCCACAGTTCAACTTTACCCTTGCTAACTTGTAATACCATTCCGCTTAAATA
>NZ_PNDF01000150.1:0-487 GCF_005887195.1 Pseudoalteromonas sp. S1650
GGCGTTTTCACTAAAGAGATGTTAGATAGAACCAAAGAGATAATGGAGGAAACCTGTAAGCAAATGGATTGCGAGCTTTTAGAGTTTGGTGGAGAACATGACCACGTTCACTTAATGGTGTCTATTCACCCCAAAGTTGCTGTATCGAATTTGGTTGGCAAATTAAAAGGGAAGTCGTCATATATACTAAGGCGTGAGTATTGGAATCGGATTAAGACGATGCTTTGGGGAAATCACTTTTGGTCGCCTAGTTATTGTGTCGTGTCATGCGGCGGCGCGAGTTTGGATGTAATTAAGCAGTACATTGAAAATCAAAACACACCGCCAAGTGAAAGAGCCGTAAAAACTTCACGCGCTTTAAGTCAGAAAAAAGACTAGTTACCTCTTGCTTGACTCGCCCTTGAAAGGGTGAGATTGCGCAAGCCTAATGTTCAATTCAATGCAGAGAAAACAAGAAAGTACGCGGCTCGCCCCACAGGACTAAATA
>NZ_PNDF01000151.1:0-257 GCF_005887195.1 Pseudoalteromonas sp. S1650
CTTCTAACGACTGATATCTAATAACTCTTTTTTCGGCGTTAAAACGCCTCCTACGACTCGAATTTCGCCTCTTTCCCCTTTACTCTTTCTAACTCGCAAACTTGTGTTCGTAATCTGATAGCTACAAATGTTGGGTTTCGCTCCGCTCTAACCAACCTACAAGCTGATGCTCTTATGTTCATCGCGCGAAATAAATTTCACGCCTACGGATGAGCATTTCAATTTAACTATGTGCGGGCACAATCTAATCTGACTTC
>NZ_PNDF01000152.1:0-1362 GCF_005887195.1 Pseudoalteromonas sp. S1650
TTCTCAGCCACAGTGGGCAGTGATGGAACCTGGACTAACGAAGTGCCAAACGGTTTAGCTGAAGGTGATTACACTGTATCAGCAACAATTAGTGATGAAGCGGGTAACCCAACGACGGTCAATGCCACAGGCTCTATCGATACCACAACCCCAGTGGTGGTGGTTAACGACACTGGCTTGGGTAATGACAGCACACCACTTATTACGGGCACCTCTACTGAGCCAGCAGGAACGGTCGTGAGCTTATCTATTGTGGATAGCAACAGCGATACACATACCGTCACAGCCACAGTGCAAGCGGATGGGTCGTGGCAAGCCACAGCACCGAGCTTGCCTGATGGCGCTTATACCGTGACAGCAACGATTGTTGATGCGGCAGGCAACGTTGGCACCGATACAGGCAGTGGCAGCATCGATACCTTGCCACCGAGCTTAGCGATAGACAGCTTGGGTACCATCAACGACGATACCCCAACAATCAGTGGGACCAGCAATGAGCCGGCGGGCAGTGTGGTTAACTTAAGTGTTTCAGATGGAACGAACACTTATACCTTTACGGCGACCGTGCAAGCAGGTGGCACATGGTCAGCAGATGTACCAAGTTCGTTGAATAATGGCACGATAACTATTGATGCTAGCATCACCGATGCTGCGGGGAATGAAACAACCGCCAATGACACCGCGGTGCTGGATACCACCGCACCGAGTATCACGATTAATGTCATTGGCGAAACCAATGATACGACACCGACTATTAACGGCACCAGTGATGCGGTCAATGGCAGCGTCGTGACCGTGGTAATTGATGATGGTATCAACCCAGCAGAAACATTAACCACCACGGTTAATGGCGGAACATGGACAGTCACAGCAAGCAGTGCTTTGGCTGAAGGCGACTTTACAGTCACCGCAACCGTGACAGAAAACGGCATTGATGGAACGGCCACACGAACAGGTATCATTGATACCACCATGCCAGCGATTGATATAAATGCATTAGACGTCACCAATGACACCACGCCAACAGTCAGTGGCACAGCCAGTGCCCCGCAAGGCAGTACAGTCACTGTGGTCTTTACCGATGCAAACAACAACAGCCACACAGTCACTACCGTGATGCAAAGCAATGGCACCTGGTCAGTGGCGGCGAGCACATTGTTAGCAGAAGGAGAATACACGGTTACGGCGACGGTCAGTGATCAAGCAGGTAACCCAGCAACAGCCAGTGCCACGGGGGAAATCGACATTACCGCACCGACGATTAGCCTTGATACCTTGGCCGATAGTAATGATGTGACACCGCTCATCAGTGGGCAAACCAGCGGAGCGGCAGTGGGCAGTTTAGTGCTGCTTACTATCACT
>NZ_PNDF01000153.1:0-292 GCF_005887195.1 Pseudoalteromonas sp. S1650
TTCTTTAGGGAAATACCGCAATGCGTTACGACTCGCTTATTGCTTTTCGTCAGCCGATAAAATGTCTTTACGTTTTGGAGCACGGTTTGCATGACTTGGATACGGTTTTGGATCTGGTAATAAGCTTGGGATACCTTGCTTAATTTGTTCTTGATAAGTCATAATTTGCTCCCTTAGTTAACTTTAAACGCTTGCGATTTAACAAGTTCTCCCATGGCATCAATGTCGGGCTTAAGTAAGCTGTCTTCTTCTAATTTGGCAACTTTGCTGCGAATGAGCGCAAAGTTTTCTT
>NZ_PNDF01000154.1:0-544 GCF_005887195.1 Pseudoalteromonas sp. S1650
AAACTCAAGTGCTAAGTACTTTCGCTTAGCCTCTGGTAAAGCAAGTTCATCAGCACTTAAATTAACCTCATCAATCTGGCCATCACCGTCAAAATCATATGACATTTGAATAGCTTCACCTGGGTTATTAAGCACATAGTAAGAACCTTGACCCACGTTATCGGTAATGCCCATTTCTGCAAGCTTTTTAGCTAATACTGGGCCGACATCAGTGTCTTCAACGCTGCGTCCAAGATCACGATAAATCGCTCGTACACCCGCTGACATAGTATCGAATACTTCTTGCTGATAGCCGATAGTAAATTCATCACTGTACATTGGTTTTAATGAAGATGAAGCAATCAACCCTGGTTCAGTAATACCACGCTGGCGCCAACGCCTATCTCGCAACATATCTCCTCTGCTTGGCGAGCCATCAGCCATTAAAGTTGGTGCACCGTTTGCGTCTAGTTCATCTAACTCAAAGTACTCAAACCATTCAATCGAAGCAGATCCTTGGGTAATATTCATGTTCGCAGAGACTGGTTGGAAATAACGCCCATAT
>NZ_PNDF01000155.1:0-394 GCF_005887195.1 Pseudoalteromonas sp. S1650
ACCGATTTTTAAAACTGTGGCAGACCCATCCAAACAACTAAGTGCAAACGGATCCACCCAATTAACCGGGTTCGGCGCATATTGGTAATGGTTTATGCCACCCACTAAGCCTATCGGGTCTTGATTTATAAAGCGTTGTTGTTTGGGGCTGTAATAGCGGTAACGGTTGTAGTGTAGGCCGCTTTCTTTATCAAAATATTGGCCTTGAAAACGTATTGGCTGAGTGAAGCTGTTTTCTTTATTAAAGTCAGCATTAGCTTCTGGTTCTTCATAGCCGTACACATCGGCGTGGTTTTGCCATACAACCTCTGCGTTTTTATTAGTTACAAAACGTGGGGTGTTAAGTTGGTCTAGGTGGTAGTAATAAAGCTGACCTTGTTTAATCAGTGCGACT
>NZ_PNDF01000156.1:0-2200 GCF_005887195.1 Pseudoalteromonas sp. S1650
AGACAACAAATTAGCCTAACAAGTCCAAAGCTTTAAGCCTCTCTCGTGCTAAAAGATATCTTGCACGAACGTCATCAATTTGCTGTTGCGTTAATTTATTACCGAAAGTACGAAGTCCACCATCCTTATCGTCATGATGAATTCCAAATGCGCACTTAAGGTACTCCATAAGTAGCGGTTGAGCATCCAAGTAAGAGATGGAATTCATAGCCTGAGAAATTTTGTTAGCCTCAGCCCATTCCCCTTTATTTACATACTCCTGCATCGTCACACTCGCTTTTGGAAAGATACAACCTACACCTGTGATCCCGCCACATGCTCCTGCTAGTCCGGCATGCACAGTGACAGTGTCTACACCTGCCAAAATTTTTGCATCTTTGTTTTCTAGCATTATCGTCTCAATGATTGAAACATCTGACGTCGATATTTTTAACGCAGTTACTTCAGGAAGCGCAGCAAGTTTTTTAAGAAGCTCGGTTGAGAGCGCATGGTAGCCAGCTGCATCTGGGTTGTTATAAGGCATAATTGTAATGCCAGCCTCTTTAGCGGCTGTTGCACAAAGCGCATAATATGCATACATATCTTCATCACTAGGTGCTTCTTTGGTTTTTGGTGGCATAACCATGACAGTATCTACGCCAACAGATGCAAGTTGCTTTACAATTTCAGCTATTTCTTCTTTCGTTTCTGCCGCAGCACCACTGATCAGTGGCACACCGTATTCTTTTGCAACATCAGAAAGAGCTTCAAGTAAAGAAAGACGCTGATCAACACTTAGATAACTATTTTCACCTAATGTGCCTGAGCCAACAAGCCCCCCCATTCTACTACCGCCTTTCCCTTGTACTTTTAAAATTTCTGCAGCGTATTTCTTTGTTGTATCAAAGTCTATTTCAAATGATCCAGATTCAGACTCTTTTAGCCATGTGAATACGGCCGGCATAACTGAAAAGCGCCAATCTGTGTTCGTTGTTTTCATCATATTTCCTGTGCTTAAAGGTAACTCCTATAAATATTAACACAAATAGAATATTGTATACAATATTCTATTTGTGTTAATTCTCTTGTAATTTGTGAAGCTTAAGCAGTGGTGATTAATTTATGCCATAGTGTGATTAGTCTGGTGAACTGAATTAAACAGTGCCAATTATTGGCACCATTTACCTTGCTTTTGAGCAATTAGTAATAAGTGTGCTGCGCTCCATGAAAAGTTAGGCGCTCCTTGTTGCTCACCATTAAGCGGATTATAATTCTCACGTATTGGCGCATTAGAAAGCAAACCATTGGCATGATTTAATAGCTTTTCACTTAATTGCTGAGCTTGTTTGCAATAACCGTAATGACTCATACCTGCTAACCCAAAGTAAGCTTGATCAAGCCATACTCGTCCACGCCAATAAATATCCGCACCGAAAGCCGGATTAGTCAGCGCAGCACTGCCAAGCGGAACGTAAGTATTAAACTCATTGTTATCAAGCATTGTTTTTACCACATCACTGGCCTGTTCCATACTCGCTACTTGATTAAACAACGGTGACCACCCTTCAGGACCTTTGCCTCTTTTTACTAAAGTCCTCCCAGCGCAACCATTCGCTAAGGGGGTATCTGCTATTTCAATGTCGTAGTAGAAGCCTGTATTTTTATCAAACATGCACCGATTGATATAATCCCTTAACTGAGCGGCTTGCCTTAAAAAGTAACTTGCTTGGTGCGGTAACTTAAGCTGCTTCGCTATTTTACTTAAATAACGGTTATCAGCAGCCATATAAGAGGCTTGATCCACAGATTCTTGCAATAATGAATACCCAACTAATGTACCTGTATCATTACGATTTTCTGCAAAACCAACGTGCCAGTCACCACGAATCCCGCCGTTTTTTATATAACGATTTAACTGTTGATTATTTATAAAACCAAACACAGCAGCATCATCACGACCAGATTCCCAAGATGCGGCTGTTTGTGCCGGAACTTTAATTTCTAAGGTTGCTTCATCGTTTAGGTAAGTCCTATAGTTTTTTAAGCCACTTCTTGTTCGCCAACCTGCCGAGGTTTTTACATTAAATAATAACTTGCCGTCACGAGTATTATGAGCTTTATCAACCGTGGCACCATACTCTGGCACACCGTTTTTATTATGATCACGATTGCGTAGCCACCATCCACGATAAGCAACTAGTTTAGGGTATATGTGGGCGAC
>NZ_PNDF01000157.1:0-455 GCF_005887195.1 Pseudoalteromonas sp. S1650
GGAACATCAAAAGTGAAATATAAAAATTCATCTTGAGCGCCACTGATGTTAATTGGCTGGCTATTCAATAGCACACCATCATCAACACTACTGTCAGCTTCGATAGTTGCTACTGTAGTGACAGTTTGGCTTGCACCTTCATTATCAACCACAGTTAATGTTATGGTGTATTCTCCTGCACTTGTGTAACTATGAGTAGGATTTGCCAGATTTGAACTGCTACCATCGCCAAAGTTCCATTGATAACTAGCGATACTACCATCGCTATCATTACTACCATTACTCGTGAAGCTTATACTGTTATTTTGCATGCCAGAATATGGGCCATTAATTTGTGCTATTGGTGGGGTATTAGTGCTCGTACCTGCAACTAAGTCATCGCACCACTGTACAAATTCATTCTCATAATTATTGGCCCACTCTACAGTTTTTGATTTATAGGCACTCCAATTACC
>NZ_PNDF01000158.1:0-2221 GCF_005887195.1 Pseudoalteromonas sp. S1650
TTGAGGGGCATTGGGTAGAGAGCGATGGTAAGCAGTTGGCTATTTCATGGTTTGGAGGCTGGTCAAATTTATTTACTGCTCTAAGTTTCTTGCTAATGGTCGCAGCGGTTATGTTTTTTTTCGTTGATTTGGTTGTTATTGGTTTTGTGTGGGGCGACTATCGATGGGTGCCATTTGCTATATATGCACCTATGTTTATTGTCGGTTTTTATATGCTGAAACATCGCGCAATATTAGCGCACCGAGATAATTTTTACTTTAATCGCCATACCGGCCTCGTGAAAACTCCGCATACTTTATTTAGAAAACCGTTTTATTTACCTTATGAAGACATTGTTTGCTATGGTGCAAATCAGCGTAATGTCGGCTCAGCCCGTGGTGGCTCACGTGTATTTGTATCACTCATGGTGCCGTTAAAATACCCTAAACATTATCGCTTCACTAAGCCAACATTTTATGTAGGTGGTTCAAACCGTGACTGGGATTCACTGGCATACGCCACAGCGATGACCTTTATGGATACATCCATCCCGCTTGGTACTCACTTATATCAATCGATAGAGCATTACTTCAAAATTGATAAAGACATAACAGAAAAACACGGATTCCCAGAAGAGCTAAAACCCTATTTAGATCCAGTCGATTGCCAAGTAAATAGAGAAGCCGTGTGGTAGTGAAGCTAGTTTGGTTTGTATTTACGCAAAGGAGTGGCACCGAACTGTAAATAAATAGTTAGTAATACAGTTCGGTAATAAGGAAGTTGAATATGCTTGAGCAATACGCAGAAACAGCTTATCGCGGTAAACAAGCTGCAAAATTTAGAAATGAAATCGCAACAGATGAGCGTGATTCTATGTATTGCCGTTATCAAAGTGAGCAAGCTATTTACCCTAGGGAGAACTTATTTGGATATTGCTTTGATAGCAGTCAGATGAGTTATTATAAAGGGAATATTAATGGTCAAACAGACTATGATCGCTCAATTTTAACTAAAGGAAAAAATAAGTTGACGTTGGCCTTAATTGCAAATGCTACAAATATTATTGGTTTGACGAACTTTACTTGGGCGATGCTACATTTATTCTTTGTTTTTTTTATGTTTATTCTACCCTTATTTTCCCTTGCTTTAGGGGCATATGAACTTGCATTTGATTTTTTTATCATTCTTTTAAGTTGCTGGGGGGGATCTAAATTAATTAGCTTGCTAATTTGGCCTTTTTTTCGTTTCAAATTTAATCTAGCCACAATTTTTAACCGTAAAACGGGTATGGTTGAAGTACCGACTAAGAATGCAAAAAATTTTGATACACTCCCTTTTGAAGAGTTCAATGCTCACTATAAGGTAGCCCATAATCCTAAAAGTGGTTTTGCTAATAGAGGCTTTACATTACTGCATTATAAGAAAAACATTCGTTATGAACAGACTTATAGTAACCAAATAGCCTGTGCTTTTTTGCACTGGGAGTTATTGCAAAATTTTATGGATGTTACTCAGCCTTTGGCCGATATCCCGCAATTTGAATATTATCGAGAGTTTGATAAAGCGAACGGTCGTCCAAAATACTTTTGGTATCGTGCTGATAAATCTTTTTTAAAAAAGATGAGCCAAGCAAAAGACGAGCAATTAAAAGAGTTTAATGATGACGAGCAACTAGATAATTTACTGATGGGTAAACCAATCAAAAAGCTCAATCCACCTGAAATTTTTAAGTTTCCTTGGAAATACGCAGAAAATATAAAACCAGAAAGTGAGATTAAATTTGGCAAAACAGCGTGGCAAAAATTCACTTCGTTTTTAATGATTGATTTGTAAAAACTGACTGTTAGGGCAACATTGAAAGGTAAGGATATCAATGTCTATTTCGTATAGATTTGCAAAAATGAATGCAAGAACAATCGAAGCGTTACAAAAATTTAAACAGTATATCGCTCTAAATAAGTTTGAATATAGCTCACTAGCCACCTTAAACGCCGGGCAAACAAAGAAATCACTAAGCCATGGGAAAAATGGCCAATCGACGAAAGCTTAAATCAGCCTGATACAACGCCTTATTGGAAGCGATTAACAAAAACCTTATTAAGACAAGTAGCAGTGGGTGTTTAGGGTCTGAGATATTTAAAGTGGAATGGTTAAAAACAAGGAATGTAGATAGCAATGACAATGAGTAGTGATGATAAAAGCTCAGTAAAATCAAGCAAGCTGGATGATTTAATTGATAAC
>NZ_PNDF01000159.1:0-242 GCF_005887195.1 Pseudoalteromonas sp. S1650
AATAAGGTTTGGGTGATGGTCACTGTGCTACCGGCGGGTAAATCTGATGTACCACTTAAGGTCACCAGTTGACCCAGTAAGAAGGTCGGCACAAAAGCAAGCTCCGGTGGAATGGTGTCGACTTCACCACTGTCACTGGCACTGCTGTTATTACCTGCTGCATCGCTGATACTGGCACTGACTGTGTAGTTGCCATCAGCTAAGGCTTGCCCTGCTTCGGCGCTCCAATTGCCTGAAGCATC